>JAUZQI010000159.1 GCA_030951095.1 Mariprofundus sp.
GAAATAATAGAAGTCGGAATTTGTTTACGACCCATAGTTCAGGTTCCTAATTCCCATAAATCGTTCAATACCTCTCTGTGAGCTTCTTTTCCCCGTTTCAGTAACACGGGGGGCTATAAATACACAAAGCCTTACCCGCACCCAAGAGTATACAGTATAAATACACTTATACTCAAATCATCCACAGCTCATTTTGATATGTTTCATCTGAATGGAAGCACCTTTGCATAGATTGTGCTCAGTTCTGTCCCGGTCTGGCTCCTCATACAGGACTCGAACGAATGACTGAAAGTGGGCGAAAAGGCCATTGGGTAACAATAAAACGGAATCTCACCTGCAAATCTTCCATGACGCATTTTATCAACAATGTTATGGTTCGAAGCGACAAAAATATTGAGGTGTTGATCCATGTCAGGACATAATAAATGGTCCAGTATCAAGCATAAGAAAGCGGCAACTGATGCCAAGCGTGGCAAGATTTTTACGCGCTATATCCGTGAAATAACCATTGCCGCCCGTGCTGGCGGTGATGATCCTGATGCCAACCCGCGCCTGCGAGCAGCCATTACAGCGGCCAAGGGTGTCAACATGCCCAAGGATAATATCGAACGTGCAATCAATCGCGGTGTGGGTGGCGGTGAAGGCGCCAATATCGATGAAATCCGTTATGAGGGTTACGGGCAAGGCGGTGTTGCCATCCTCGTTGACTGTATGAGCGACAATCGCAACAGAACCGTGTCCGATGTACGCTCCGCGTTTAATAAAGGCGGTGGCAATATGGGTGAATCCGGCTGTGTGAGCTGGATGTTTCATCAGAAGGGCCAGTTCATCTTTGACCGTGAACAGGTGAATGAAGATCAGTTGATGGACATTGCACTGGAAGCCGGTGCGGAAGATGTGATCGACAATGCTGAAGACTGCTGCATTGAAGTGACCTGTGGCATCGCCGAATTTGGCGAAGTACAGAAGGCCATTGAGACTGAGGCGCTGGAGCCTCAGATCGGGGAAATCACCTGGATACCGGAAAACACCATTGAAGTTGAAGGTGAAGCGGCTGAAAAACTGCTGGCGCTTATTGAAAGGCTGGAAGATCTGGATGATGTACAGAATGTTTATGCCAATTACGACATATCCGATGCAGAACTGGAGCAAATCCACGCCTGATCCGGCCTCGACGAACGTATGCGAATTCTAGGCGTTGATCCCGGCTCACAGAAAACCGGCGTAGGTATCATTGATGTGCAGGGAAATCACCTGACCCATGTTCACCATACCGTGATTCGTACCGGCAAGGGTGATTTCGATGAACGCCTGCATATTCTCTTTGCCGGGTTATCGAAGATCATTACCGCATTCAAACCGGACACTGCAGCCATCGAGGATGTATTCGTTTCCAAAAATGCCGGCTCAGCCCTGAAACTCGGGCAGGCTCGCGGCGCATTGATTGCCGCCTGCGGTGCTCACGGGCTGAGAGTCGCCCCCTATTCTCCTACCAAGGTCAAACAATCTGTTGTTGGATTCGGACGCGCTGATAAGGATCAGGTTGGCCACATGGTGCGTATACTGTTACATCCACCTGAACCATTGCCGGAAGATGCAGCCGACGCGCTTGCAGTAGCCATCTGCCATGCGCATCATAGCCCCATGCAAAATTTGGAGAGAAAACAGTGATACGTGCGAAGCCGCTTATCAACACGCTCAGGGCGAGCGCCCAAATCAATTTGTTGATTTGTAAAGAAAGCGATAATCGCATTCTCGCTTTCTGTGGCGTAATTTTGCCATGGACGGCAAAATTACGGGGAGATCAAACATGATAGGCTGGTTATCCGGCACCATCAGAGATATTGATCCGGTCGGTACGGTGTTGCTGGAAACAGGTGGTGTTGGCTACGAAGTCAGCATGAGTCTGCAAACCCTGTGTAAGTTGAAACAGGGAGAACGTGCCGAACTTTCTATCCATACCCATGTACGTGAAGATCAAATCACCCTGTTCGGGTTTGCCAACGGAGCCGAACGCAGCATGTTCCGCAAACTGACGACTGTGTCCGGCATTGGTGCGCGAATGGCGCTGAATCTGATGTCCGGCATGGCTACAGATGAGTTTATCACAGCCATTGAGAATGCCGATGACCTGGCTATTGCCCGTACACCCGGGATTGGCAAGAAAACCGCCCAGCGGCTGATTCTGGAATTACAGGGAAAACTCGCCAGTGCAGTGTCTGGAAGCAGTGGCCCCGTACCATCCAATCATCATGCCGAAGTGCGCTCTGCCCTGATCAATCTGGGTTATAAGCCGGCTCAACTGGATATTGCAATGAAACAGGTGGAGCTGGCTGATTTTGAAACCATGTTCCGCGCCGCATTGAAGGCATTGGGTTGATGGAACCAAATCACGATTTGGCCATGGAGCCTCCTCCTGATTCGGACCGTCTGATTGATGGCGTTTCCACCGTGGCTGACAACTGGGATGTCGCCTTACGGCCCAAGAGCCTGGATGAATATATCGGGCAGGAAAAAATCAGAGCTAATTTGAAAATTTATATTCAGGCTGCCAAAGGGCGTAATGAATCGCTTGATCATGTACTGCTGTATGGCCCACCCGGACTCGGAAAAACCACCCTTGCCAATATTATTGCATTGGAAATGGGGGTGAATATTCGCAGCACCTCCGGGCCTGTGATTGAACGCCCCGGCGATCTGGCTGCCATGCTGACCAATATTGAGGAAGGCGATGTGCTGTTTATCGATGAAATCCATCGCCTGAGTCCACAAATTGAAGAAATTCTTTATCCGGCTATGGAAGACTTTCAGCTTGATATTGTTATTGGTCAGGGGCCGGCTGCACGCTCGATCAAGATGGATATCCCCCGTTTTACACTAATCGGAGCCACGACCCGTGCAGGTTTACTTACCAATCCGCTGCGCGACCGTTTTGGTGTCATTGAGCGACTGGAATTTTATTCGCATGCAGAGCTGGCCACGATTGTCAGTCGTTCAGCCAGGCTGTTGAATATTTATACTGAAGAGAGCGGTTCGATAGAAATTGCGCGCCGTTCGCGTGGCACCCCCAGAATAGCGAACAGGTTGTTGCGGCGTGTACGCGATTTTGCCGAAGTAGAGCATGATGGAAACATCAGTCAGGCCGTTGCCGACGCCTCTCTGCAACGGCTGGAAGTCGATCATTTGGGGCTGGATCATCAGGATCGCAAATTGTTAACTGTGATTATTGATAAATACAGCGGTGGACCTGTCGGACTGGACACATTGGCAGCATCCATCTCAGAAGAGCGCGATACTATCGAGGATGTGCTGGAACCCTATCTGATGCAGGAAGGGTTAATCGCCCGTACCCCACGCGGGCGCACAGCTACACCACTGGCCTATGCACATCTTAAACGAACGCTACCGGGCAGTGACAGGCAAGAGTCTTTGTTATGACAGCATTTTTTGAAACCCTGAGCATTCGCGTTTATTATGAAGATACTGATCATGGCGGCGTAGTCTATTATGCCAATTACCTGAAATTCATGGAGCGCGCGCGTAGCGAATTTCTACGTTCAGCAGGACTGGAACTGGATACCATTGACGATCAATTCGGCGTGTTATTTGCCGTAACCGAAGCCAATGTACGCTATCACAAACCGGCTGTTTTTAATGATCTGCTGACAGTAGAAAGCAGCATCAGCTGCCTGCGCGGGGCTCGTATTACATTCAAACAATGTATCTACAGGCAGCAGAACCATATACTGCTGACTGACGCAGACATTCATTTGGCCTGTATCAGCAGAGGCGGCAAGGTCAGTCGCATTCCTGCCCCGGTTGCAAACTGTTTAAAAAATCATCTGAACCCATAGGAGCTATTCATGCCTCAAGATCTATCCATTCTTCACCTTATCCTGAATGCAGGCGTCATTGTTCAGAGCGTACTGGTTCTGCTGATTTTATTATCGCTGATGAGTTGGGCGGTTATTTTCAATAAATGGCGTTTTTACAGGAGAACGCGCAATGAAGCGGAATCCTTTTCGAAGGCATTCTGGAGTGGCTCGGATATGGATACGATTCTGGCAGGCATTCCACAGCAATATCCTGACTCGCCATTGCCCAATATTTTTCAGTCAGGCTACCGTGAATTCATGCGCATCCGGCGAGAGGCGACCGAAAGCGAATCCGGAAAAATTGTTGCCGGTAGCGGTATTGACGGTGTTCGCAGAGCACTCGATGCGGCATATTCCAGAGAAATGGAGAAGCTGTCCCGCCATCTGGCATTTCTGGCGACTGTAGGTTCCATATCGCCGTTTATCGGCCTGTTCGGCACCGTATGGGGTATCGTAACCGCCTTTCAGGGCATTGCATTAACCAAGAATACTTCGCTAATAGCTGTTGCTCCCGGCATTGCCGAAGCTCTTGTTGCGACAGCATTCGGACTGATCGCTGCTATTCCTGCTGTGGTTGCCTACAACAAATTTTCGGCTGACCTTAAACGGACAGGTGCCAATATGGAGCAGTTCGGCTCCGAGTTCCTCAATATTGTTTCGCGGCACATCAAAAATTAAGAACGAGGCATTACGGAGGAATTAACCATGTGGGCTGGACAAAGCAAATGGGGAAAAGATCTCGAACCGATGGGTGAAATCAATGTTACACCATTGGTCGATGTTATGTTGGTGTTACTGATTATTTTCATGGTCACGGCCCCTCTGCTTACGCAGGGCGTCAATGTCGATCTGCCGGAGGCAGATGCTCCCTCTCTGCAACAGAATATTGAGCCACTGGTGATCACAATTCGTGCCAATGGAAATATATATATCCAGAAACATGATATTGATATCAAACAGTTAGCGCCACGTATTCAGGCAATGCGAAAAGCAAAGTCTGATCTTCCGATATTCATTCGCGGTGATGCAAAAACACCCTATGGCCGTGTCGCGGAGGTGATGGCTCTGCTGGAAAGCTCCGGTATCAAGAAGGTCGGCCTTGTCACTGAGCCGCGCCGCTAACACTAACTACTCAGCAGACCTGAAATCACTGGATCTGATTTCAGCACTGTTGTTGCATATCGCGGTATTCGCTGTGATAGGTGTGCTCATGTATTGGCAACAGCAACACAGGCCAAGCGAACCGCTGAAACGCATCGAAGTAATGATGATTTCCGCCAAGGAACTTGCCAAACTGGAACAGCAGGCACGGAACAGACCGAAGCCGATAAAACATGCCAAACCGAAAAAAATCAAGCCGAAACCCAAGCTTGTTAAAGCCCCGAAGCCAAAACCTCCGGTGGCCAAACCGGTCGTGAAAATTAAACCGAAGCCAGTTCCTA
>JAUZQI010000016.1 GCA_030951095.1 Mariprofundus sp.
GCCTTTGAACCTTCCGGCATTATCCTGTCTGGTGGCCCTAATTCTGTTTATGACGAGGAAACGCCACAAGCATCTGGCATTGTTTTTGATCTGGGTGTGCCGGTATTGGGCATTTGTTATGGGATGCATACCATGGTAGCACAGTTGGGTGGTGCGGTAGAAACGGGTCTGGCACGGGAGTTCGGCTATGCCGAAATTCTGACCTCCGGCGATTCTGCTTTGCTGCGTGGTATAGAGGACAAGGAAAACGGCGTACTGGATGTCTGGATGAGTCATGGTGACAAAGTGACAGGTTTACCGGACGGATTCCATGTGATTTGCAGCAATGATTCGACGCCGATTGCCGGCATGGCCGATGAGTCGCGCCATTATTATGCTTTGCAGTTTCATCCCGAAGTGACGCACACCCGGCAGGGTACAGCGATTCTCTCCCGTTTTGTGCATGAAATCTGCGATTGTGGTCGGCAATGGACGATGCCGCACTATATTGATGAGGCGGTAGCGTCTATCCGTCAGCAGGTGGGTGATGAAGAGGTCATTCTGGGGCTGTCCGGTGGCGTCGATTCTTCGGTGGCTGCGGCGCTGTTGCAACGTGCTATCGGTGAGCAGTTGACCTGTATCTTTGTGGATAATGGCTTGTTGCGATTGAATGAGGCGGAACAGGTGATGCAAACCTTCGCCGATAATCTTGGCGTGAAAGTTGACCATGTGGATGCTTCCGAGGTCTTTTTAAATGAGTTGGCTGGTGTTTCTGATCCTGAAGCCAAGCGCAAGATTATCGGTCGTGAGTTTGTGCATGTATTCCAGACCGAAGCTGAGCGCATACCTAAAGCCAAATGGTTGGCGCAGGGTACAATTTACCCTGATGTCATCGAATCAGCCGGCTCCAAAACCGGCAAAGCCCATACCATCAAGAGTCACCACAATGTCGGTGGATTGCCGGATACGCTGCATCTGAAACTGCTGGAGCCATTGCGTGATTTATTCAAGGATGAGGTGCGTGAACTGGGTGTGGCATTGGGGCTGCCGCAAGAAATGGTTTATCGACACCCTTTCCCTGGGCCAGGGCTGGGTGTCCGCATTCTCGGCGAAATCAAACAAGAATATGCCGATTTACTACGTTTAGCAGATGCTATTTTTATTGAAGAACTCGTCTCATCCGGCTGGTACGATAAAACGTCGCAGGCCTTTGTGGTGTTTCTGCCGGTGAAGTCAGTCGGCGTGATGGGTGACGGACGCACCTATGAATGGGTGGTAGCGTTACGCGCAGTGCAAACACAGGATTTTATGACAGCACACTGGGCCGAATTGCCGCATGCATTACTGGCTAAAGTATCCAATCGAATTATCAATGAGGTGCGTGGTATCAACCGGGTTGTATACGATGTGTCGGGCAAGCCGCCGGCAACGATTGAGTGGGAATAAATCGCATCTGAAAAAACTTCTGCTATAATTGCAGGATTCGAAATAAAAAGGGGAAGAATATGCACATGAAGAAAACAATGATCGCAGCTGTATGTCTGGCCATACTGGCAGCCTGTTCACAGCAAGCGGAGGTTAAGAAAGCCAAGCCTGCCGAGTTGCAGTTGAATAATGACAAAGCCAAGCTCAGCTACGCAATCGGCATGGATATTGGCACGTCACTGAAATCACTCAATACTGATATAGATCGTGCAGCTTTGGTGGCAGCTATCAATGGTCGCCTAGATGGCGGCAAACTGAAGATGAATGATGAAGATGCAGGTAAGATAAAACAGGCATTTTTCAAGAAGAGGGCAGAGGAACAAGCGACGAAACAGAAAGCTTCGGCTGAAAAGAACAAAGCTGATGGCGCAGCATTTCTTGCCAAGAATGGCAAAAAGGAAGGCGTAACTACGACCGAGAGTGGTCTGCAGTATGAGGTTATGACGCAGGGTGACGGTGCCAAACCTCTGGCAACGGACAAGGTAACGGTCAATTACCGAGGCACCCTGCTTGATGGTACCGAGTTTGATTCATCCTATAAACGCGGCAAGCCGATTACATTCCCGCTCAATGGCGTGATCAAGGGCTGGACTGAAGGTGTGCAGTTGATGGGGGTTGGCTCCAAATTCAAGTTTGCAATACCGTCTGAACTGGCTTATGGCGAGCGCGGAGCCGGAGGAAAAATTGGCCCGAACAGTACACTGATTTTTGAGGTGGAACTGTTGAGTATTGGCGAGCCCAAGCCAGCCGATGCAGCTAAGACAGCTGATTCAACCAAGGCAACGACAACGGATAAGGCAGCAACCGCTAAATAGCACATCTTTCATAAACAAGGACGTCGATACAACTTAGCCCCTTCTCCCGCCTGTTCGGGAGGAGGGGTTTTTCATGACTGGTTCTGAAAGGTATTTATCGGATGCACGCCATGGTTGAATTCAGCCCTCGAACGGCGGTTACTTCATCAGGACTAACTTTCCGGTTGCGAATTAACAGAATTTATTTCTCTATCAGTTCCACCGGACAAGTTGACTCATGCTGATCCCGCTACAACCTCAAAACAGCGCGAGCAGAGCTCATTGTGCTGCACGTGTTCAGGCTGGGTCGGCATGCCGAAATTCCAGCAACGCGGGCATTTCACACCATTTGCAGCTTTGATTGAAATGGCATTCCCGGATTCTACCCTGGCGACAATGAACAGTTGTTCCCAGCTTTCACTCAGCGACTCGGCAAATGATTCATCCAGATTCGGCACTGTGATGATGGCTGCAATAGAGGAGCCGACCACTTTATCTTTTTTTGCTTCATCGAAGGCTGTATTGACCTGTTCCCGAATGGCAAAGAAGGATGCCCATGCATCTTCATCAATACTGATATCGGTAACCGGGTGGAAAGTTTGCAGATGAATACTCTTATCAGCCGAACCGGGCAGGTGTTCCCATGCCTCTTCTGAAGTGAACGGTAGCATCGGCGCAATCAGGCGAATCAGCGTATCGGCCAGATCATAAACAGTGGCACGGGCTGAGGCGCGGCGTGCTGAATCGGCACTGTCACAATAGAGACGATCCTTGATGATATCGAGATAGAACCCACCCAGATCAAGCGAGCAGAAGTTGTGAATCTCCTGATGAATACGGTGGAACTGGTAGGTTTCGTTGCAGCTATGCACATGCCGTTCCAGCCGAGATAGACGATGCATGGCCCATTGATCCAGCGGCATGCGATCCGCCAGTGCGACGGCATCGTGTTCAGGATCATAGCCATTGAGATTTCCGAGCAGGAAACGAATCGTATTGCGAATACGGCGATAGGCATCGGCCAACTGTTTGACGATTTCATCGGAGATGCGGATGTCCGCAGAATAATCCGAGGAAGCAATCCACAGGCGCAGAATATCCGCGCCCATTTGCTGGATGATTTTTTGTGGTGCAATCACATTGCCACGTGATTTGGACATTTTGTTGCCGTTTTTATCGACCACAAAACCATGCGTCAACACGCCTTTAAATGGGGCGACACCGCGCGTCCCCACGCTTTCCAGCAAGGATGACTGGAACCAGCCGCGATGCTGATCGGAGCCCTCCAGGTAGAGATCGGCGGGGGTGGAAAGATCGTCGCGCTGTTCGAGCACGCAGGCATGGGTGCTGCCCGAATCGAACCAGACATCGAGAATATCGGTTTCTTTCTCGAAATCGGAACCGCCGCAGTCCGGACAGCTTGCGCCCGCCGGCAGGAAATCGGCCACATCTTTAGCAAACCAGACATCAGCACCGTTTTTTTCAACCTGTTTGGCAATGGCTTCCACCACTTCGGGCGTCGTGACTTTATGCGAGCCGCAGGCGCAGAGGATGGCTGTGATTGGCACGCCCCAGTTGCGCTGGCGTGATACGCACCAGTCCGGGCGTTGCTCGACCATGGTGCGGATACGGTTTTCGCCCCATGCCGGAATCCATGTTGTTTTCCTGATTTCTGTCAATGCCTTGGCGCGCAGGTCGTTGTTATCCATGGAGATGAACCATTGCGGTGTGGCGCGGAAGATGAGTGGTTTATGGCAGCGCCAGCAGTGTGGGTAGGAGTGTTTGATCTGACTGGTTTCCAGCAGCGCGCCGCAGCTTTGCAGATGTTCGACCATGATGGCATTGGCCTGATACACATGGCGACCTTCGACCACCGGCGTTCCTTCCACAAACACGCCGGTATCCCCAACCGGATTAAAAGCTTTGAGGCCATAACGCATGCCGATCTCGTAATCTTCCTGACCGTGGCCGGGGGCGGTGTGAACGGAACCGGTGCCGGCTTCCAGCGTGACATGATCGCCGACCAGAATGGGTGCATTTTGATCCAGATAGGGGTGGCGGAACAGGCGATTATCCAGTTGCGCGCCATTCATGCGGGCGATTACATCGCCTTGTGCGCCAATGGCGGTGAGTACGTCGTCTTTCAGGTCTTCGGCAAGAATCAGAATTTCGCCAGCTTTCAGGTTGGGATTTTCACCGGCATCGGTGATGTTGACGGCGGCGTATTCGATCTTCGGGCCGACCGATACGGCCAGATTGGCTGGAATCGTCCACGGCGTCGTGGTCCAGATGACGATAGTGACATCGCCAGTCAGCGTCGGATCGATATCCGTCAAATCTTCACCAGCAGCAAATTTCACATAGATCGAGTGGGATGTGTGATCATCATATTCCACTTCCGCTTCGGCCAACGCGGTGGCGCATGAGACGCACCAGTGCACTGGCTTGGCACCTTTATACAGGCCGCCAGTGGCACGGACTTTTCCGATTTCGCGCACAGTATTGGCTTCGAACTTATAATCCATGGTCACATACGGGTTTCCCCAGTCGCCGGTGATGCCGAGGCGCTTGAACTCTTCGCGCTGCACATCAATCTGTCCTTTGGCATATTCGCGGCATTCACTGCGGAATTCGGAATCAGAAATATCCTCTTTTTTTCGTTTCTTCTTCTTGAATTTTTCTTCGACCTTCAATTCAATCGGCAGGCCATGACAATCCCATCCCGGCACGTAGGGCGCATCGAAACCCATCATGGTGCGTGAGCGTATGACAATATCTTTTAGCACTTTATTGACTGCATGGCCGATATGAATACTGCCGTTGGCATAGGGAGGGCCGTCATGCAGGATAAATTTCGGTGCATCCTTGCGCGCTTCTCTCAACTGTTCATAGAGCTTGGCATCTTCCCACTGTGCCAGCCGTTTCGGCTCATTGTTCGGCAGATTACCGCGCATCGGAAAATCAGTTTTCGGCAGGAAAACGGTTGGTCGATAATCGAATATGTCTTTCATTTGGTTGTCGTTACCCACTATATGCTCCACTCGCTCATTCAAAGGTCGCGGATAATATGCAAATCAATTGCTTTTGTCTCAGATGAAATACGATTGTATGACATCACGCATCGGGTCGATTTATGATGAGCGCTGTTTCAGAGGATATTCGTGGATCAAACCCAAACCTGACGTAAAATGAATTTACAGCAAATTTGGGGCTTGATCGGGCTCAATGAACGCATGGATCAATCAAAATATGACTGGTATGGCGACAATTCAATCTTTGCATCCGATGACAAGACAATCAGGGCGTTAGGGAAGTGCTGATTAAATCCGGTTTGATGAGACCGCAATGGGAAATGGATGAGTTCAAGGCAAAAATTGCAAGGCATAGCACCGCTATGGCTCAAATCTTTAACGAAGAAATCATTTCACATGCAGGATCGTGAATCATGGTTTGATCAGCGCTTCCTTAGAGGCATGGCGGGTCAGCACTACGTATATATTCATCGTGTCGAGTGAACAGGTATCAGGAGAGAATTTCCCTTGCGGCTTTGCAGTCTTGGGCAATCTGTTCGGCCAGATCATTATGGCCGGTAAATTTGCGGTCTTCCCGGATGCGTTTCACAAAAGATACATTCAGGCATTGATCATAGACATCCGGGCTATCATCCAGCAGGTGCGTTTCCAGTAGCAGGGTACGGCCATTAAAGGTGGGGCGGTAACCTAGATAGGCAGCACCATTCCATGTTCCGGTTTCGGATTTGGCGCGTACGGCATAAATGCCAACAGGCGGATGGGCCAGATCGGCCACATCAATATTGGCCGTTGGAAAGTTCATCTGGCGGCCGCGTTTTTCACCATGTAATACCTTGCCGGCAATCGAATAATCGCGCCCCAGCAGTGCAGCGGCCAACTCAAAGTCGGCAGCTTCAATTGCCGAACGGATACGGGAAGATGAAACCACAGCGCTCATCATTTCAAAGGCAGCCGCTTCAGTGACAGTGAAGCCTCTGGCATCGCCAAGCGTACGCAGATCATCAACATGACCTTCACGATCATGGCCGAAGGCAAAATCGTAACCGACATGGATATGTTTGAAACCGAAGGTGTCATGCAGAAAACATGAAAATTTATCAGCTGGCCAGCTGGCCAACTCCAGATTAAATTCCAGCAGTAATACAGCATCGACACCGGCTGCTTTCAGATACTGCATTTTTTCCTGGATATGACAGAGGCGGCGCGGCGCTTCCTCCGGGAAAAGTACTGCTCGCGGGTGCGGTTCGAAAGTAACTACAATCGTAGGGCCACCTACAGCCTGGGCGTGCCCATGTGTTTCAGCCAGAACCTGTTCATGGCCCATGTGCACACCGTCAAAATTACCAACAGTGATGGCACCGCCCTTAAGCTCTGATATCTCTGCAGCTTCTAGCCATGAAGAAATGATTCGCATGCTGCCGAAGCTACAGCTTCACTGATTTTCATTCACGCACCAATGCGTTTCATATTAAATTGAAAAGGAAACCAATATGGCGTTTGATGTGCCAGCTTTTTGCGAACTTCTGCCAGAATGCTTTCCTGCACGCCGGAGTTTTCTGTAGTGAAAAGCTATCCTATAGGGCTGTTTTTTTCCGGCCAGTGACATTCAGCCATGACAGGGCATTGATGGCATTTGGGTTTACGTGCTGTGCAGATATAACGACCATGCAGAATCAGCCAGTGATGGGCGTGCTGCATGAATTCCTGCGGAATGACCTTCAGTAATTCTTTTTCTACATCCAGCGGGGTCTTGCCCGGAGCCAGGCCGGTGCGGTTGCCTAGTCGGAAAATATGCGTATCCACAGCCATAGTCGGTTCACCGAACAGGACATTAAGCACGACATTGGCTGTTTTTCGACCCACACCGGGCAGTGCTTCCAATGTTTTTCGCGTACGGGGCACTGCACCGCCATGCCTGTTTACCAGCATTTCACAAGTGCCGAGAAGATGTTTTGCCTTGCTGTTATAAAGTCCGAGTGAGGCGATGTAAGTCTTTAGCTTTTCCTCACCCAGTTCAAGAATTGCCTCGGGTGTGTTGGCAACAGGATAGAGCCTGGCAGTGGCCTTGTTGACGCCTGTATCGGTTGACTGGGCCGATAGCATGACAGCAGTCAACAGCTCGAATTCATTACTGTAATTCAGTTCGGTGACAGGTTCCGGGTTGGCTGCCTGCAGATGTTCAAAAAAACGCCGAATTTCTGCGGTGGTCATGGATGGGAACAAGATTTATTCGTTGAGTTCTTTCATAGTCAGAGTGACCTGATGGTTCACAATATCACCGGCAGGGTTGAATACCTGCTCGGTAAAATACACGGTGTTATCATCTATTTTATCGATTTTTCCGTTGTTTTTCCCTACATAGTTTCCCTGGCGGACAATATACCCCTTGTTGGCAGCATCCTCGATCATGGCCACGCGTTCTCCACCCATGCTGAAAACAGCCACCAGCCTGAGCACATCGAGATCAAATGCTTCCAGCGGATCCCGCTTGCGATTGGCCATGATCTTCTGTTTTTCCAGCAGTGCAGCCCGGCGGCTTGTCGCAACACGGGCAAGATAAGAGGCGAATGGATCGCGCAAATTGGCAAAATCAATTTCCGGAGCTTTGACCATATGCTTTAGTGCATCGGGGATATCCGCGTCACTGGCAGCAGGGGCTGCTATCAGGGGCGAAGCACTTAGCAAGAGTCCTGAAATTAGCCATATCAAATGCTTCATGATGATCCCCCTGCATACAGCAGTAAATTACTCACAAGCAATTACAGCAGAATGACTGCCATATGCAAAGGTTTGTGCTGTCACAAAAAAAACAGGTTGCCGGAGAATCGTGACATTTTGTCAGTTATCGTTTACCCGACGAACCAAATCCGCCGCCGCCGCGTTTTGTTTCTGACAGTGTATCGACTTGCTGGAAATTTACCTGTACGAATGGTGCAATAATCATTTGGGCAATACGGTCACCGCGTTGAACGGTGAATGGTTCGCTGCCGTGATTGATCAGGATGACTCCTACCTCACCGCGATAATCGGCATCTATGGTGCCAGGAGCGTTGAGTACGGTGATGCCGTGTTTCAGGGCGAGACCTGAACGTGGGCGAATTTGCGCTTCATAATTATCTGGCAGAGCCAAGGCAAAGCCGGTCTTAATCAGAGCATGGGTGCCGGGTTCAATGATGATGTCCACATCGACAGCTGCGCGCAAATCAGCACCGGCGGCATGTGTGGTGGCATAGAAGGGAAGATCAATGTCTTCACCATGCGGCAGTTTCTGTATGTGAACGGCAGGATTTTGATGGCTCATATATGCATCTCCGTAATATGCTTGATAATCTGTTCAGCAAATTCGAGTTTTGTTTCAGTTGCAATGGTCTGTTTGCCATCGTTGCTGATCCACCAGCCGTTGGCTTTGTCACTGCTCATATTTGAAACATCATTGGCAACAATTGCATCCACGTGTTTTTGCTGCAGTTTTGCTTTGGCATATTCGATATGATTTGAACTTTCAGCTGCAAAAGCGATAACTTTTGCAGGTCTGGCATGCATGGTGGCGATATGGGATATAATGTCCGGATTAACAATCAATTCAATGTGCATGGAGGATGTGCCTCCGCGTTTCAGTTTTTCCTTATATGGCTGGTTGAATCGAAAATCACTGACGGCAGCCGTGCCGATAAATACATCAGCGCCGGTGGCAGCCTGCTCGCAGGCCATCAACATCTGTTCAGCCGACTCAATATCACTGCGTGTCACCTTCGGATGCGTATCCGGTGTGCCTGGTCCGGCGATAAAAGAAACATTTGCACCCCTGATTGCAGCTAGGTCAGCGAGTATCGCTCCCAGCTTGCCACTGGCACGACTACTCAGGATCCGTACGGAATCCCAGGATTCAACGGTCGGGCCACCATTGATAACCCAGCGTTGGCCGTGCAACTGCTGTTTTGTTATCAGCGGCAACAATGACGAGTATATAGTATGTAACTCAGCCAATCTGCCTGCACCCTGTTCGCCGCAGGCCAGGTTACCTTTATCGGGGCCGACTACATGCATGCCGCGTTGTTTTAGTGTTTTCATGTTGCGCTGTGTGGCAGCAGATTCCCACATGGATGTATTCATGGCCGGTGCCAGCAGCATTGGTTTGGTGCAGACCTGCATGAGAGTGGTGAGCAGATCATCGGCAATACCGTGTGCCAGCCGGGCTAGTAGACTGGCCGTAGCCGGTGCAATGATGACGGCGTCAGCCCAGCGAGCCAGAGCGATATGCCCCATCTGTCGTTCGGATGTCAGGTCAAACAGTTCGCTATGCACCTGATTGCCGGTCAGCGCTTCAAATGTCATGGGTGTGACAAATTCACGGGCTGATCCGGTCATTATGCAGCGTACATCAGCATTGGCTTTGATGAGCATGCGCGCCAACTCGGCTACTTTGTAGACAGCAATGCCACCCCCAATACCAATGAGAATTTTTTTATTCTTAAGCATGTGAGCTTATGACTGCAGCTCTTTCAACGTGGCCAGCGCGGTGTCGACATGTTCCTTAACGCGCACCTTGCGCCAGGCGAAAGCGATATCGCCATCCGGATTGATAATGAAGGTGGATCGCTCCACGCCGAGATATTCCTTGCCGTAGTTCTTTTTGAGCTGGATGACATCAAAGGCTTTGCACAGTATTTCGTCGGGGTCGGACATTAGCGGGAAATTCAACCCCTGTTTCTCAGTGAAACGGGCATGCGATTTGACCGAATCGCGACTGACACCGATCACTGCTGCATTGGCGTCCGAAAAATCGGGCAGAGCGTCGCGGAATTCACACGATTCGGTCGTACACCCCGGTGTGCTGTCCTTGGGGTAGAAATAGAGGATAATCCATTGTCCTTTCAGGTCAGCCAGTTTTAATCGGCCTTCAGGCCAGACATCCAGTTCAATATCTGCCGGTGCTGCATCGCCGGAATTGATGTTGTAATCTGCCATGATTGTTACCTCGAATCGATTTTGTTATGTATGCTCTGGTAAAGCCAGTGCAAGCATGAGGGTTATGGATGTGTCCTGAAAAAATGCATGGATGCAGTTTTTCATGATTTCCATAGATTTGGCCCGAAACCGTAACGCAAGGGGCCACTGAATGCAGCAAGAAACCATGAATATCACGCCGAAGTCGGTGTTGCTGGTAGAGCCACGCGGCTTTTGCGCCGGTGTGGATCGTGCCATAGAGATCGTTGAGCGGGCACTGCAGATATATGGCGCGCCGGTCTACGTGCGGCATGAAATTGTGCATAACCGTTTTGTGGTTGACTCATTACGCGTTAAGGGGGCTGTTTTTGTTGAAAGTATAGATGACGTGCCGGACGGATCATTGCTTATTTTCTCCGCTCATGGCGTCAGTAAGGCGGTGCGTGAATCAGGAAATCAGCGCGATTTGCATGTGATTGATGCGACCTGTCCGCTGGTGACCAAAGTGCATCTGGAACTGCTGCGTCACTATCGGAACGGCTATCAGGTGATTCTGATCGGTCATGTAGGACATCCGGAGGTGAGTGGTACGATGGGACAGGCACCGGAGGGTGCTGTGCTGCTGATTTCCGAGCCTGAAGATGTGGATTTGCTCGAAGTAGATAACCCGGACAAACTGGCTTTTGTGACGCAGACGACCTTGAGTGTGGATGATACACGCGAGGTCGTTACCGCCCTGAAACGCCGTTTTCCCAATATTCGGGGCCCGAAGCGCGAAGATATTTGTTATGCCACAAGTAATCGACAGGAGGCTGTCAAAGCGCTGGCCCATCAATGCGATGTAGTTTTGGTGATCGGCTCGAAGAATTCTTCCAATTCCAATCGTCTGCGTGAGGTAGCCGAACGGGCCGGAAGTTATGCCTGTTTGATCGACGGGCCGGATGATATTGACATCGGCTGGTTTTCACCGGATACAAAAGTCGGTATCACAGCCGGCGCTTCAGCGCCTGAAGTGCTGGTTAAACAGGTTACAGGTTGGCTAGGCGAACATGGATTCACGAATATTGATACACTCACAGTCAAGGAAGAAAACGTAACATTCATTTTGCCGGAAGAACTGCGTTAACGCGAATGGATGATTTCCACCACATGGCAGGAAAAGACTGAATCACTGCGTCCATGCAGTGATTCAGTATGATACTGTAAATATTTTCGCTGTCCCGGCCATGCTCCGCGATTGTACAAATCAAACAGTTTTCAGATGACGAATCATCAATTTCAAATCGCCCATGTTGATAGTCTGTCCATGTTCAACATTATGTTTCTTCAAAAAGAACGTCCGGCCGCCACGGTGTTCCAGTACAGTTTTAACACGGGCTGATGGGCCGAATTTCTGTTCAGTTGCTTCTAAATAAGACATGATGGTCTGTTTGATGATCATATTGATCTCCTTGTAAAAATTTTCCGTATGGTGAAAATGAAGGATGACACGGTGTTGACAGGCAGATGACATCTGTGTGGCAAAACGGGAATAGAAATCACGGGCCGTTCAGAACCCGGAGATGGATAAACAGGTTAAAACCACTCGTTCGCTGATATGCTTAGCCCGAACCGCATTTGATGCGGCAATAGAACATACAATGGAGATTCTTCATGAGCCGGATTCATCGTTACGAAGGAGAGACGATCATTGTTGAATTCGACCTCTCCCGTTGTATTCATACAGGCGATTGCAGTCGCGATCTTCCCGACGTATTTAACACCAAACGCAGTGGCCGCTGGGTGAAACCTGATGCAGCTCCAGCTGTAGATGTTGCACGTATTTGTGCCCAGTGCCCGACCGGAGCACTGCGTTGTATCAGTAAATCGACAAGCCAGCCGATGGACGTGGCACCGGATTGCAATACGGTACAACCCATGCCCGATGGCCCGCTGTATGTGCATGCAAACATGACAGTAAACGGTAAGTCGGAACGAGGCTATCGCGCCGCTTTCTGCCGTTGCGGGGCATCACGACTCATGCCTTACTGCGATAACAGCCACCGTGAAAGTGGTTTTCACGATGCCGGTAATGTGGCTGTTCCACTGTCATTCAGAGCTGCCGAAGATGGAAAACTGGCCATCAAGACTATTCCCGACGGGCCGCTTATGATTCAGGGGCCGTTTGTGTTAGTTGATGCTGCCGGCGATGAAGTTTGTGTAAATTCCGGAGCCGCGATGTGTCGCTGCGGAGCCTCGAATATGAAACCGTATTGCGATGGCTCCCACACATCTTCCGGTTTTCAATCCGGCAAATGAATGGGGTGGAACAGGAAGGTTTTTTTCATTTGACTGCTAAGGAAGCGCTGATCAAACCATATTTAATCAGCACTTCCCAAAGGGAAAATAAGCAGGACTTATTCAGTTTTCTGAACTATTCACGGAGCCATCAGCACAGGAAATTCAGTATTTGATCGAGCGGGCCTTTATTGATGCTATACTGAGCCACTGCCTGTACTTTGGGTTTGGCATGAAAGGCGATACCTAGGCCCGCAGCCTGAATCATCGGTAAATCATTGGCACCGTCGCCGATAGCAACAGTCTGGGCCATCGGAATGCTGTAAATTTCCGCCTGCTCCAACAGACAGTGGCGTTTGGTTTCAGCATCGACAATATTGCCAATAATGCCACCGGTCAGTTTACCATCCCTGATATCGAGAACATTGGAACGGGTGAAATCTAGCTCCAGCCTTTTTTCAAGCTTATCTGTGAACCAGGTGAAGCCGCCGGAAACCAGCCCGATCTTCCAGCCATGTTGCTTGAGTGTTGTGATCAGTGATTCGGCACCCTGGGTGAGTTCAATGCATTGTTCATAGACCTGATCCAGCACGCTGACATCGAGTCCGCTGAGCAACTGAACCCGTTCGGTCAGCGAAGCTGCGAAATCCAGTTCGCCGCGCATGGCCCGTTCGGTAATCTCGGAAATTTGCGTTTTGATGCCCAGAAATCCGGCAATTTCATCAATGCATTCGCACTGGATTAGCGTCGAATCCATGTCCATAAACAACAGGCCGGGTTTTGAAAGGGAGGGTCTGGAACTCATGATCGCCATGCTGCCAATGAAAACGAAAAATCAAAGGACTTTCACTGTGTCCACTGCGATTCAAGCTTTGAGTAACTCATCCAGAAATGCAATGCAGTTTTTGAGTTGGTTACGTGTGTTATCGGAAGCATGCAAGAGTGTAAGGTTGCCGTCCGGTGTGAGTCGGAAACGCTGGGGTTCTTTTTGGACGCGCATCAGCATATTGCCGGGATCAATGCGGGATTCAGCGGTGAAGTGAAAGTGCATGCCCTGGTCTCCTTTCCTGATCGCGGCCAGACCAAGTTCTGAGGCGCGCCAGCGGATGCGTTGTTGTTCGAGACAGAATTTTGTTTCGTTCGGCATGTGGCCAAAGCGATCGGTCATTTCCTCAAATAGCAGCGAAATCTGTGCATCATCTTCGGCTCGTGAAATACGTCTGTACAAATTCAGTCGCTCGCCTGTTTGCGGCACATAATCCGGTGGCAGAATGGCATTGATACCGAGGTGGACATCGACAGGTTGTCTCGGTTTGATGCGTTCGCCACGTGCTTCGGCCACCGCTGTTGCAAGCATGTCCATATACATGTCCAGCCCGATTTCTTCAATGCGGCCACTCTGTTCCGCACCTAACAGATTACCCGCACCACGAATTTCCATGTCCTGACGTGCGAGCAGGAATCCTGCACCGAGTTCAGTGTGCTCGGCAATGGCTTGCAAACGCTCGCGTGCATCAGTTGTCATGGCGCGCGCATCGGGTGTGAACAGATAAGCATAGGCCTGGCGGTGGCTGCGCCCGACCCGGCCTCTGATTTGATGCAGTTGCGATAATCCGAGCAGGTCAGCACGCTCGACAATCAAGGTATTGGCATTAGGTACATCCAGCCCTGATTCGATAATGGTGGTGCAGACAAGCATATGCAGTCTACCTTCGTAAAAGGCCATCATCTGCCGATCCAGTTCAGCCGGTCTCATTTGGCCGTGGGCAATACCGATTTCCGCTTCCGGCACATCCTCGCGCAGTCTGGCTGCGATTCGCTCAATACTTTTGACATGATTGTGCAGGTAATAAATTTGGCCGCCACGATAGAGTTCACGCCGGATCGCTTCAGCCGCAATATGCGGATCAAAGCTGGATACCATGGTGCGAATAGCTTCGCGTTCAGCCGGTGGCGTGCTGATAATCGATACTGTACGCAGTCCCGACAACGTCTGGTGTAGTGTGCGTGGAATAGGTGTAGCGGTCAGCGTAAGCAGATCCACGCTGGTATGTAGTGCTTTCAACTTTTGTTTATGTTTGACGCCAAAACGCTGTTCTTCATCGACAATGACCAGGCCCAGATCGGCGAATTTGAATTGTTCCGATAGCAAACGGTGCGTGCCGACAATGATGCGTGTGTCGCCGGCAGCCAACTCTCGAACAATTCGGTCAGTATCCTTTTTACCTTGCAAACGGGAAATCAATTCAACTTTCAGATTGGTGCCGGAAAAACGCTCGGAAAAACTGGCATAATGCTGATTGGCCAACACCGTCGTAGGGGCCAGTAGCGCAACCTGCCGGCCTGATTCGGCTACGATAAATGCTGCCCGCATGGCAACTTCTGTCTTGCCGAAACCAACATCACCGCAAATAACACGATCCATCGGTTTGTTGCTGGTGAGATCACGCATAATAGCATCAATGCTTTCCACCTGATCATCGGTTTCCTCATACGGAAAACGAGCGGCGAATTCATCATAGGCTTGCATGATCGCGCCCTGAACAGGGTAGGGTGCGCGCGTATTTCCGCTTCGAGCCGCTTCGACATCAATAAGTTCGTGTGCCATGGATAGCAAATCACGTTTGACCCGTTCACGGGTACGTTTCCATTTTTCGGAACCCAGTTTGTTGAGTCTGGGGGATTCATCACCCGTATATCTGTGCAGCCGCGCCAATTCCTCAACAGGAACAAAGACATGCGTTTTATCGGCGTATTCGATTTTGATGAAATCGGCAATGTCATCTTCATCGCCAAGACTCTCCAGTCCCTGATAACGGCCGATACCATGATCTTCGTGTACCACCGGATCACCAGAGTTTAGCTCAGCCAGTGATGAGAAAATATCAGCATGGAGTACGGTTGTATTGCTGCTGCGTTTGCGGGGCAGGTGTTGGCCGAGCAATTCGCGGCCAGTCAGAAATAACAATTTCTTCGTCGGGATGGCAAAACCGCTATCAAGATAACCGATCGTGGAGCTCAGAGGTAGTCCGGCGCAATCAGCCAGAAGCGGACAAACAGTGACGTTGGCAATATCAGCACAGGTTTCAATCATACGTTCCTGCTGCCCGAGGCCATGCGCAATCAGGTTCAGTTTCCAGCCTGCATTCAGTTTCTTTTTTAATAATGTCCGTATGGCCTGAACAGGGTAGTCGCGATCTGTAAAATCGACCAATGTCGGTGCAGCAGCTATTTCAGGCCTGTCAGTTTTTAGCATAGGGGTTGCACCGGTTGCTGTTTCCACTGCATATAACTCTTGAGGACTGATGCTGGGCTCGGCGCTGGCACGCACCATGTCAAATTGGGCTCGCACCTGTTCGGCAAAACTGCGTCTGCGGGTTTCAATATCACGATCAGCATGGATATGACAATTGTCAGGCAGATAATCAATCAAACGTGCGGTTTGTGTATAAGCCAGCGGCAATAAGGCTTCGATACCCGGATGTGGCCGTCCAGCCTGCACGGCAGCCAGCATCGGGTGCGTACGCAGTTGTGGAAAACGGGTGCGAAATGCAGCAACAAAGGTATCACGTCCCTGTTTGTCCAGAATCACTTCGCGTACCGGCACGGAAGTGAAGGCATCCAGGTTATCGCCCGATCGCTGTGTTTCCGGATCGAAACGGCGAATCGATTCAATATCGTCGCCAAACAGATCAATGCGTAATGGTGTTTCCTCGGTGGCTGGCCAGATATCGAACAAGCCACCGCGAGCGGCAAATTCGCCCGGAGCCAATACACGTTCGGCGGGTATCATACCCGCTTCGGCCAAACGTATTTTCAAGCTGATAATATCCAGAGGCATGTTTGTTTTCAGCTGCCAGACATGAGCCGCGACGCTTTTTGGTGGCGCAATGCGTTGTAGCCAGGCGGGTAGTGAAGTTAGTAGCAAGCCTGTCGGTCTGGGTGTATTAAGGAGCCTGCCCAGCGTGGAAAAGCGTTCGCCGACAATGCCGTGGTGCGGGGATACGCGATCATAGGGTAACACTTCCCATGCCGGGAAACGCCACAACAGCCCGGGTTGGTCTTGCAGGAAAAAAGCAATTTCTTCAGCCAGTTGGCGGTAACTGCGCAAGTCAGGACATATCCAGACATTCAGGCGATTCGAGCGTGCCATGCCAGCCAAGTGCCATGCCAGCCCGGTTAAAGGGTGTGGCGTTGTTTGATTCTGTTGATTGGTGATTGCTGCACTCATTGGGCGGCGCATACTGCCGCAGTAGATTAATTGGCGCAGCAAAGAAGTATTGTCTGGAATGTTCACAGCCTTGATTTCTGACAAATCAGCGGCAACCTGAACAGCTACAGGGCATTTAGGCGTACTGAATCGCTACGTTCAAACCAGCATTTCATGCCTTTGATCGCTGGTGTAGGGTGTCGCGACGCAAAACAGAAGAGGGCACAAAAGGGGCTTTGGCGATGAGCGTGAAGAGTAAAAAACTGCCAACGAATAAAGAAGTCCTGCGGTTGGCTCGGCTGGATAGTTTGCGTTTGCAGGAATTGCTGGTCGGTATGCATGAATGCGAACTGGCAGATATGCTGCTTTCTTGCCGCAATGATGAAGATCGACTCGCTATCACTCAGCACATTCCCGATAAACTGCTGGGCGACACTCTGCTCGAATTACCCGAAAGTATGCAGGAAGATTTGCTTGCCCTTCTCAAACCCGATGAGATCGAAGATGTGGTGGAACATCTTGATTCTGATGATGCCACCGATCTTTTGCAAAATATCGACAAGAATGTTGCCAATGAGATAATCGAACGGCTGGAACCGGCCGAGCGGCGTGAGATCGAGCCTTTGATGGCCCATGATGAGGAATCTGCCGGCGGTTTGATGCAGGTTGAGCTATTCAAGGTGCGCTACGACTGGAGTATTGAAAAGGTTATTCAGGTGCTGAGGCGTTTCGGCAAAGAGATCGAGAATCTCCATTACGTATATGTTGTTGATGATGACGATTTGCTTGTCGGAGTATTGAGCCTTCATGCGCTGTTGTTTGCCAGCGCCGAGACTACTGTGATTGAAATTGCCAATGTCGATTTTCCGCGTGTTACGGCAGGACAAGATCAGGAAGAGGTTGCCCGTATTTTTGATAAATATGATATGTTGGCCTTGCCGGTTGTAGATGATGACGGCGTTCTTGTTGGCCGCATTACAGCAGATGATGTGATTGACGTGATTCAGGAAGAAGCGACTGAAGACATGTACCGGCTGGCTGCGCTCTCCGATCAGGATGATTTATCTGAACCTGTTGCAAAAACCACTCGACGTCGCGGTGTTTGGCTGGCAGTCAATCTGCTCACAGCCATTATTGCATCGCTTGTCATTTCGCGGTTTGAAGCAACGCTTTCCCAGATTGTGGCGCTGGCGATACTGATGCCGATTGTGGCCAGTATGGGAGGGATTGCAGGAACCCAGACGCTAACGGTCATTGTGCGCAGTATTGCCCTGGGCAGGGTGACTTTTGATAATGCCCGCCGTGCTTTAATGAAAGAAGTGTCGGTGGGGATGGTTTCCGGGCTGATATTTGCTGTTATCATGGGTATTATCGCCTCCTTCTGGTTTCCTGAACTTGGCTTCAAGCTGGGTTTAATTATTGCTGCGGCGATGATGGTCAATTTGTTCGTGGCAGGACTAGCCGGTGCTATGATCCCACTGACGCTGCAACGGTTGAATATAGATCCGGCTCTTGCTTCCGGTACAATTCTTACCACTGTTACCGATGTGGTTGGCTTTTTCTCTTTTTTGGGCTTGGCTACGATTTTCCTTGTTTGACAAGATTGGGGTTGTTTTTGTATGAGGAGGTACTGATTCAGGGCAACCAGCTCATGGGTCGCACGGATACTTTGAGTTTTTCAGAGCATTCTTAATTCCGGATGAGATGAAGTGAACTTCAGTCAGAACCTGAATGGCAATTGCAGGGAATAAGAATGGGCTATTGGCGAAACTGTTAAAGCAGGATCAGGTGAGCCACTTGCAAAAGTCTGAGTGGGGAAGTAAATCGCCGTTCACGACTTTTACAAGTGGTTCAGGTTGCTATGCCTTTATTGCGAGCCGTTACAAATAAATCACCCGGCTTTGGGGTTCCTGCGAACGATATTGGAGGTAGTTCCTGTGGGGGTATTTTTGTCATTTTGTATCAGGCCCTGTACCTGAACTTGACATTATTTCTTTTTTATAAGATAAGTTGCACTGATTGGTGCTAGTATCGCTTAAGCGGCGGAGGGTAAGTGTCCTTTTTTTCAAGTAAGTCTGGAGACATGATAGGGGTGGATATTGGTTCGGCCAGCATCAAACTGGTGCAATTATCCAGATCACGTTCGGGTTTTGAACTGGCGTCAATGGCGGAGGTTCCCTTGCCGCGTGATGCAATTGTTGAAAATACCATTATTGACTCTGCAGCTATTTCCGACGCTCTGGCCGAGGCTCTGAGGCGTGCTCGCCCGTCGACAAAGAATGCAGCACTGGCTGTTTCCGGCAATGCCGTGATTATCAAAACGATCAAGATGCCATTGATGGCTGAATTTGAGATGGAAGCACAAATTGAGTATGAAGCCGAGCAGTATATTCCCTATGATATTGATGATGTATTTCTGGATTTTTATGTCCAGGGTATTTCTACTGATGATCCCGAGCAAATGGATGTGGTACTGGTTGCCTGCAAGCGGGAGATTGTTGAGGATTATCAACAAGTCCTTAATGAAGCCGGCCTGCATGTGAAATGCATGGATTGTGATGTCTTTGCGCTGGAGAATGCGGCTGAAATAACCGATGAACATACAGCAGTTAGAGGCAGTGAATACTCATTTCCTGACGAAGATGCAGAGGTAAACGCACTGATTAATATCGGTGCCAATATGATCAATATCAATGTTCTTATTGATGGTCGCTCGGCATTTGTGCGTGACCAGTTTTTTGGTGGGCAGAATTTGACCGAAGAAATTCAGAAAGAGCATAACATCAGTTATCAGGCAGCCGAGCAGTTAAAAATAGAAAACTTTGAAGATATATATCCAAATGCGCTGGAACAGTTTTATATCGATTTGACTTCCGAGTTGGTGCGTTCACTGGACTTCTATGGTGACCGTGGTTCTGAATTTCCGGTTCGTAAGCTGTGTCTCAGCGGTGGTTGTGCATTATTACCAAATATTGCCACGGAATTGGAGCAGAGGCTGGGTATCGATACAAGTGTGTTGAATCCATTCGATAATATCACCATTCCATCCGGTAAATTTGACACCGAAAGCCTGAAGAAAATCGGCTCGATGATGATGGTGCCAGTTGGGCTGGCCTTACGGAATTTTGACAAATGATTCGCATTAACCTTATTCCCTACAGGCTAGCTCGCCGCCAGCAACAAATCATCTGGCATGTCAGTTCGTTCTTTGCCGTCATTACTGTGGCTGGTTTGCTCGGCCTTGCGGCGCATACGGTTGCTTCGATACAGCTTTCGGATTTGAAAGAAGAATCCATTATAATACAACAACAGAATGCCGCTCTGAAGAAAAAAATCGGTAAGATTAAAAATCTGGACAGTTTGCGAGCTGACGTTGAGCGGAAACTGGAGCTTGTTGACAGGTTGCAGGAAGGACGTTTTCGTTCTCTGAAAACATTGAATGCTATTGCCAGTATTATTCCTGAAAATGTTTGGCTGGATGTGATCGCGGATCACGGCGGTGACATTGAACTTTCCGGTATGGGAGAAAGCAACAGGGCTGTAGCCAGTTTCATGCGCAGGCTGGATCAGTCTGCTGACTTTACCGATGTTCGGCTGGGTGAGATCAACAGGGTTGTGGTGGATGGATTGCCGATGCGACGTTTTAGCCTGAGCTTGTCGCGGGTTGGAAAAGTGCCGGTGAAAACATCACCGACATCAACATCGAGCCGTGAAATGGAAAGGAACCCTGATGTTTGAGTCCATGAAACTTTCCATATACGAATCTCTGCGATCCATGCTGCCATTGCCGCTGTGGCAAAAACTGACATTTCTTCTGACGGTCTTTGCGCTGATGATAGCTTCATATTTTTATCTCAGCTGGATGCCGCTGCAAGAGTTGATTACGAAGCAGGAATCACAACTGCAACTGCAGAAAATTATGCTGATCAAGAACCAGCGTATGGCCCATAACCTGGCGCGTAAACAGAAGGAATATGCCAAGTTGGAGAAACAGTTGAAAGTGGCGTTGAATATGTTGCCTAAAAAATCCCAGATTCCGGATTTGCTGGAAAATGTATCATGGGCAGGCAAGGACTCCGGGCTGGAGTTCAAGATGTTCAAACCGGGTAGAGATGTGGCCAGGCAGATTTACGCCGAAGTGCCGGTAACATTCAATATTGGCGGCAGTTTCCGGCAGTTGCTGACTTTTTTGAAGCGGGTTGGAGAAATGCCACGCATTGTGGATGTAAAAAACTTGGTGCTGACAAAAGGAAATGCCGGCAATATGTTGTCTATTTCAGGCCAGGCAGTGACTTATCGGTTTGTGGACGATAAACCCAAAAAGGTACGTAAAGGGCGGCGTCAATAGTATGTTGAATGACCGGGAGAGACAAATGAAACACGGAATGAATGACTGGTTTGCAAGATGGCGATGGTTTGGCCAGTTTATCCTGGGGATGGTAGTGGTAATCACGCTGGTTTGCTCTCATGTGTCATCAGCGATGGCTGCAAGTATTGAAAGCTTGAAACTGCTCTCGGATGGGGCGGGTCAGAGCTTACGCATTGGCATGGACGAATTCGTTGAGTATCAGGTGTTTAATCTTGAAGGGCCGAAACGTCTTGTGCTTAGCTTCCCCGCCACATCCCTGACAGACGGCATTCGGCCAGTGCAGGGAGACGGCGGAATTCTGAATGTCGTGCCGACACAGGACAGCTCCGGCGTGCGCATTGAAATCGGTCTGACTGCCGGAACAAAATATGAAATTACCGAAAAGGGTAAGGATTTGCTGGTGTTGTTTACCACTGAATCCAGCCAGCAAGCTGCGGCCAAAGGTGCTGTGCTGCAGGACATTGAAGTGCGGGACAAAGGTTCGGTGACTGAGTTGATTTTGCGGGGTCGGCATCTGGACGTCAATCACAACGCACTGGTCACCAATGAAGGAAAAACCATGGTGCTCGATTTCTGGGGGGGTAAGTCTAAGCTGCCAAAAGAGTATTATACCTATACATCCCAGCGGTTGAATCATGTCGCCATCGGTGTGGCCGAGGGACGCATACGTCTGGTTGTATCCCTGCGTTCCGGCATTGGCGAATCTCACCAGATTGATGCCCGTACAAATGAAATGATTGTACGGTTCGGGCAGCTAAAACAGGCAGCGCATACAGGCACTATTGTTGTAGAATCGGTGGGCTTTCAGCCTGATGATCGCATTGCCCACCTCGTGATTCGAACTGACAGAGCCGATCCAGTGATCAAATTGAATGAAGAAGATGGCAAAATTGTGCTGGATTTGAAGCATGCCCGGTTGGCTGACGGACAGGAGCGCACACAGGATGTTCGCGCTTTTCCAGGGCCGGTCAAACAGATTGACAGTTATAGCATTCACAAGGATGTGCGGATTGTGGCACGACTGCGTCAAAAGTCAGTGGTTACTTCGTATCAGGTTGGCAATGTGTTGACCGTCACGATGAAACCGGCGGATATGGTGTCCATGCAAACCGCTGACGGGACTGCCAGGGAAGAAAAAATCTATACCGGGCAAAAGGTCAGTTTTGAATACAAGGATATTGATATTCGCAATGC
>JAUZQI010000160.1 GCA_030951095.1 Mariprofundus sp.
GCATGCTGCCCAGATGATCAACGGGTCGGGTGGCTGGCCGTTGAATTTGCTGCTGACCCCGAACAAAAAACCGTTTTACGCAGCTACTTATTTACCCAAAGACAGTCGTTTCGGTCGAATCGGCCTGATCGAGTTGGGCAACCGAATCGGTGAGATGTGGCAGCATGATCGGGGCCGCATTGAAGATTCAGCCGAATCCATCGGTTCAGCTTTAACGCGCAGTATCGATATGGCCGCACCGGGTGATATGGATGCCGGACTTATTGATAAGGCATATAGGAATACTGCTCAAAGCTTTGATATCAGTCATGGCGGATTCGGAGGGGCACCCAAATTCCCTACAGCGCAACGATTACTATTTATGCTGCGCTACGGCACGCTCAAGAATAAGCCGAACGCAACCACCATGGTGGAGAAAACACTGATTGCCATGCAACGCGGCGGTATTCACGATCAACTGGGCGGCGGTTTTCATCGTTATTCAACCGATGCCAACTGGTTATTGCCCCATTTTGAGAAAATGCTCTACGACCAGGCTATGTTGATGATGGCCTATACCGAAGGCTGGCTGGCCACCGGCAACAGGAGTTTTGCTGCTACTGCGCGTGATATTGCCGAATACCTGTTGCGGGATATGCGCGATGAGGGTGGCGCATTCTACTCAGCCGAAGATGCCGACTCGGAAGGCGAAGAAGGGAAGTTCTACGTTTGGTCTGCTGAGGAAATTCGCACGGTGCTTGGCAAACGTGCCGATGATTTTATGCATGCCTATGGCGTGGAAAAAGCAGGTAACTTTTCTGATGAGGCTACACATCACAAAACCGGAGCCAATATTCTACATCGTTCCGATGCGATTGATCTGGCTGGCTTTGCATCAGACAGGGAAAAAATGCTGGCGGTTCGTGACCGGCGCATTCGTCCGTTCCGTGATGACAAGGTATTAACGGACTGGAACGGGATGGTTGTCGCTGCACTGGCATTTGCCGGCAGGGCACTCGACGAGCCCCGTTATGTGCAGGCGGCAGCCAAAGCAGCTGATTTTATTTTGATCCGTTTGCACGATGAAAAAGGCGAGTTGTTGCATCGCTGGCGTGCAGGCAAGACAGCGATTCCAGCTCAGCTGGAGGATTATACCTCTATAGTTTGGGGGCTAACTGAATTGTATGAAGCCAGCTTTGAAGCACGCTGGCTGGCTGAGGCACTGAAGCTGAACAGAATCATGTTGAGTCGATTCAAGGGCAAGGATGGCGGTCTTTATCAAACCGGCCAGAGTGACGAACTGATTGCGCGGCCAATGGAAATATTCGATAGCGCATTACCCTCCGGCAATGCCGTTGCCATGCACAATCTGTTACACCTGTCGCGCTTGACCGGCGATGCCAAACTGGCTGCCGAGGCGGCGGCTATCGCGGATCATTTTGCCGGTACCGCAGAACGGGCACCAAGTGGTGTATTGCATCTGCTATCCGCCGTGCTGATGGCTGAAAGCACAAGCCATGAAATTGTACTGGTCGGCGATAGAGACTCGGCAGAAGCAGAAAAAATGCTGCAAATTATTCGTCGGCACTACTATCCCAACACAGTCGTATTATGGCACGACACACAGATTGAGAAGTTGGCGCCGTTCACCAAAGGCCAGAAAGCCATGGGTGGCAAAGTGACTGCGTATGTGTGTGAGAACTTCCAGTGCAACTTGCCAGTTTACAGCACGGCTGCATTAGAGAAGCTGCTGAACTGATAAGGTTTGGCACACCAGTCACTCCGGCTTATCGAGGTGTATATCCATCTGCGGGTAGGGAATCGAGATGCCGGCATCATCAAAGGCCAGTTTTATTTTTTCGGTGACATCATAAAGCACAGCCCAGTAATCACCTGAGTTCACCCACGGGCGAACATTGAAATTGACACTGGAATCAGCCAGTTCCGCGACGGCAATCAATGGAGCAGGTTCTTTGAATACGCGGGTATCGGCTTCAAGAATGAACTGCATGATTTCTTTGGCCTTGCGAATATCATCGTTATAACCGATGCCGAACACCATATCGATGCGACGGGTATCGCGGGCGGAGTTGTTGGTAATGGTGCCATCGTAAATGGCACCATTGGGTATAATGATTTCGCGATTGTCGCCTGTTTTAAGGCGGGTGCTGAATATACCGATTTCTTCTACTACGCCGGAAACGCCGGCAGCTTCAATAAAATGGCCGACTTTGAACGGGCGGAATACAATAAGCAGAACACCGGACGCGAAATTCTGCAATGAGCCTTGCAGTGCCAGACCGACAGCAAGTCCTGCTGCACCAAGCAATGCAATAAAAGAGGTGGTATCGACACCGAGTTGATCGAGAGATGCGATAATAATAAACAGCAGTAGCAGAGCGTTGAGGATGGAATGCACGAAACTGATCAGCATCGAGTCCATTCGAGCCTTGTTGAGCATCTTGTCGACGACATTCAACAGGATGCCGGCAACCCAGCGACCGATGATAAATATTGCGATAGCCATGGCTATATTGATAGCCCATGGAATGATGTAGATATTGATCAATTCCTGAATGTTCGTTGACTCTATCATGTGCTTCTCCCGCTCCCATTGAAATAGATTAATATGGCACAACCCTACCATCAAAGGCAATGAATTCACCTGCAGCATAACTTTGTGCGTTGGCAATGACCTGTGTCAGACCGGCCACCGATGTTTCGACATCAACCAGCCCTGTCTGATGTGTCATATCTGTCTGTACCCAACCCGGATGCAGGGTAATGACGTGTACGCCGAACGGTGCCAGATCCACGGCCATTGATTTGGATACAATCACCAGTCCGGCCTTGGCAGCGCGGTAGGCATAGGTGCCGCCGCTGGTGTTATCTGCACTGGAACCCATTTTTGAGCTGATATTGGCAATGACACCTTTGGAAGCAACCACACGGCTTTTTAGCCGTTGCACCACTCGAAGTGGGCCAGTACAATCCACATTAAACACCTCATGCATGGCACGCGTTGTGATATTCTCAAGTGACTGTCCGTCTTTTTCGGGCCCGTAGATGCCGGCATTGTTGATCAGTATATCAATCGAATCGGGCAACTCGCCAAGCGGGCCGTCATCTGTAGCAATATCCCACTTCACGGTATACAGGTGGCGGGCATGAATATCGCCAAGCTTACCCGGATCAGAGCGATAACAAGCCCAGACTGAATCCCCTTTAGACAGATAGTGCCGGACAAAACCAAGACCTATGCCACGATTGGCACCTGTGATAAGTATGTTCATGTTGCCTCCACTGTTAGTGTTGCCACATGCCAAGCCTAAATGCCATCTACTGCTGCGCCAAATCATGTTTGAGTTCCTGAAGGGAACATGGACAGACCGTGTTTTGCTGCTGGTTTCACTGGTGGCCATTGTGGCTGGCTGGATAATGATTCAGGCCTATGTTTCGTCGGGGCCACCGATGGCCGAAATTTATCATGCCGATACACTGGTAGCGACTTATCGGTTGCCGCAAAAGGGCGAGCCGCCGATCCATTTACAGGTTGAGGGTGAGTTGGGTATGTCCGAAATCGTGATTAATGAACAGGGTGCGCGTATAGCCTCCTCGCCATGTGCATCGCAACGCTGTGTGTTGTCAGGCCCGCATCGACATGCAGGCGATATGGTTGCCTGTGTGCCGAACCGGATTCTGATTGCCCTGCGCGGGCATGCTGAATCCGGTTTTGATGCAATTGTTGAATAGTTGTGAAAAAATAAGCCATGAAACAGATGACGTTATCACGCCCGTCGCTGCCGGAGCTGGAATCAAAATCGCGCTGGCTGGCCCTGTTGATGCTGGCTATTGGTCTGCACGTATTCGAAGCTTCGCTACCTAGCCTTGGGCCATGGTTTAAGCCGGGACTGGCTAATCTGGTAACCCTGTTGGCATTGGTACTGATGGGGCAGAGAGCGGCTGTATCGCTGGCTATAGGTCGGGTGATCGTTGGCAGTTTTTTTATCGGTACGCTGTTTACCCCGACGTTTATGATCAGCATGGCCGGAGGTTTGACTGCGGCGCTGGTGATGATTGCAGCATGGCGATGGATTCCGGCTATCAGTCTGATTGGTGTCAGTTTGCTGGGCGCACTTGCCCATATGCTGGCCCAGTTTGTGACAGTTGAATTTTTATTCATTCAGCAGGCTGCTCTTTATTATGCTCTGCCGCCGCTGCTTGTGCTCTCCTGTATCAGTGGCTGGATTAACGGTGCACTGGCAGGGTATATTGCCGGGCACTTGGATAATAAAAAAGACAGCCATGAGAAAATTTAACATCAAACCCCAACAGCAGCGTTTCAGCTTCTCGTTCGCAGCCTCTCTGGTTGTTCATATCCTGTTGGCTGTGTTGATCACAATGGCGGAAAACGAGAAACCCCTGCCGAAAAAAGAACAGCCGCAGATCATGGATGTGACGCTGCTGGATGATAAAAAGAAACAGGTCAAAAAACCGGTTAAAGATGCCCGAACCATGGCCAACCAGAATGCCATTGGCAGTAGCAGTAATGCACAGGACAGGCTTACCCGGCAGGCCAGAGCGCCTATGCCCGGGCTGCCACACAAGCCCAGGCCTGCTGTCCCGAGCCAACCCAAAACGCCATCCCCGACACCTTCCAAACCGCAACGCACGCGTATGCTGGCCAAGCGCGGCCCTGAGCCAGACAGCTCGAAAACCAGCAAGAAACATGAACCGGTCAAACATAAAAAACGGGTGAAACCGAAGAAGCCGGTACTGTTATCAAAGCTGATGCCATCATCAGCGCAGTTATCGCAGCTATCGCGAGATTTTGAGCGTGAGCGGCGCATGAAACAGAAATTTAACCGTGAAGCCGATATTCCGATCAATACCAGGGAGGTCAAATATGCACCTTATGCACATGCGCTGGTGCGGGCGCTGGAAGAACAATGGCGACCGGGTCAGGCAAGATATAATGAATTTCCGGCTGATGCCCGACAGGCACTGATAAAACTGACTATTGAGCATGATGGCTCATTGGGTGGCGTGGAAATTTTGCGCCCGAGTCCGATTCCGGAAATCAATGAAAGTGCCATTGAGGCAATTCGTGCTGCTGCGCCGTTTAAGGTATTACCAACTGCATGGGGACTGGATCGGGTCAGTTTCTATCTCACGTTTGAAGTGGTTGAGGATCGTTTTGTCTTCCGCCCGATGTAGGTCTTTATTAAGCTGGTATCAGGTTAACGCCCGAGGGTTACCTTGGCGTGAAACAGATGAGCCTTACAAAATATGGATTTCAGAAATCATGCTGCAGCAAACACAGGTCAAAACCGTGCTGCCCCGGTTTAAGGCATGGTTTGAAACTTTCCCGACCATTGCAACTCTGGCAGCTGCAACAACAGATGATGTGCTAAAGGCATGGGAGGGACTGGGTTATTATCGTCGTGCTCGCTTTATCCATCAGGCAGCGCAAAACATTATTTTTGACCATCACAGCAGGTTCCCTTCCACGTTCGAGGCTATCATGGCCCTGCCCGGCATTGGTCGTTCGACAGCCGGGGCGATTTCTTCCTTCTGTTTCGGAACAGGCACACCTGTGCTTGATGGTAATGTGAAGCGGGTACTGAAGCGCTGGCATGGAAGGCCGGAAGTGTCAGACAAACAACTGTGGTTACTGGCGCAGCAGGCGCTTGATGGATCCGGCGACCCGGCCAGCTGGAATCAGGCCATGATGGAACTGGGGGCCATTGTATGTTCTGCCAAATTCGCTGATTGTGATGCTTGCCCGGTGCGTGCATGTTGTGCTTCAGCCTTTCAAGTTGTTTATGCCGCTGAATCTCGCAAGACCCTACCGGTTCGAAATGTTCATTGGCAGGTACATCTGCACACCTGTCCGGAAAAGGGTATCTGGCTGACCCGTCGTCCGGATTCAGGCATTTGGGCAGGGCTGTGGACGCCACCGATTGTTGAGCTTGAACGTGCGCCGGATGCTGCTCCGACATATATCCACCAACTCACCCACAGACGCCTTTACCTTTATCCACTGGCTTCAGAACACAGCCCGCAAGGAGAAGGGCGCTGGGTACAATCTATTGAAAGGTATGCCTTGCCTACGGGTATTCATCGTTTACTGGAAAAGGTGATTGGATGAAACGCTTGCTACTGTTCTGCTGTTTGCTGTTACCATCCATAGCTATAGCAGAGCATCCGCAGCAGGGCATGGTGGTTGCAGCACAGTCGGAGGCCGCTCAGGCAGGCATTGAGATGCTGGAAAAAGGTGGCAATGCATTCGATGCCGCCGCTGCTACAGCGTTGGCGCTGGGTGTATTAGAGCCCGGCTCTTCCGGTATTGGCGGTGGCGGTTTTTTCCTGCTCTATATCGCCAAGGAAAAACGCTATGTGATGATTGATGCCCGTGAAACTTCGCCAAAGCTGGCCGGGCATGGAGAAATATATCAGCAGCAGTCGAGTATCGATGGGCCGCAATCGGCAGGGGTGCCGGGGTTAATCGCGGGCATTGATCATCTGGTCAGCCGATATGGTCATTTGAAACGTGCCCACGTGACACAACCGGCTATCCGGTTAGCGCGACAGGGATTCACCGTGTCGCCTCGTCTCAAAGACATGCTCGATTGGCGCGATAAGATTTTTAACGATTCGGCACGCCGGATATATTTGTCTGGCACAGTGATCAAGCAAGCTGCACTGGCTGATACGCTGGTCCGTTTTGCCAAAAACGGGGCAGAAGATTTCTATCGGGGTGAAACGGCGGGGCGTCTGGTGGCGGATATGAAGCGTGATGGCGGCTTGATTCGTGAAACTGATCTTGCCGTTTATCAAGCCATTGAGAGGCAGCCGGTTGTTTTTGATTATCAGGGTTTCCATATTGTGTCGGCGGCACTGCCTTCTTCCGGCGGACTGACGCTGGCGCATATATTCGGCCAGTTGAAAGATGATAATTTGAAATCATTGCATAAGGCAGATAGAGCTCACCTGCTCATCGAAACCATGAAACGCGCCTACCGTGACCGTAATGCTCATCTGGGGGATGCCGATTTCATATCCATTCCGTCCGACTACCTGAATTCATCCCGGCTGAAAAAACTGCGAGATTCCATTCATATGGACAAAGCAACGCCTGCCGGTGAATTAAAGGGATTTGCTGAACCCATTGGCGCCAGTGTGGATACCACCCATTTTTCCGTGGTTGATCGCGAGGGCAATATGGTTAGCGCTACGCTTTCCATCAACTACGGATTCGGCTCCGGTTACGTGTCGCCATCGACCGGCATTTTACTCAACGATGAAATGGATGATTTCGCCACCAAACCGGGTCAGCCCAATGCCTATGGTTTGGTGCAGGGCGTATCCAATGGCGTAGCACCGGGGAAACGCATGCTATCAAGTATGACCCCGACCTTTGTTATTGGCCCGAAACGAACGTTTATTGTCGGAACACCGGGAGGTTCGCGCATTATCTCGATGGTACTGCTTGCATCGCTTGGCTTTATAATGGATGAATCACCGCCCGGACATTGGGTGAATACCCCGCGCTTTCATCACCAGTTCCTGCCCGATGTTGTGCAGTATGAAGCGGGGGCGTTTCCAGATTCAGTTGCCGCCAATCTTAAACGGCGTGGTCATCATCTGAAGTTGTTGAATCGGCGCTATGGTAATATGCAAGCGATTATGCTGGATCGAAACAGTGGCCACGTCACTGGGATAGTTGATAATCGCGGCGAAGGCTCGGCAGTTCCCAGCCAATGATGCCACTTCTCGATGTTATCAGGCGTTATTGGATGCAAGTTTCTGCATTTACACTGGTGACAATTACTGCACTGTCGCTATGGCCATTGGCAACCCTTCCAGATGTACCTGGCAGCGATAAACTCCATCACTATCTTGCATATGCGGCGTTAATGTTTCCGGCTGCATTACGCAGGCCCAGGAATTGGCTATGGATTGCCATGTTTTTTTTCACATGGAGCGGAGCCATCGAGCTGATTCAGCCGTATGTGAATCGCTACGGCGAGTGGCTGGATTTAGCAGCCAATGCTGCAGGGTTATTTTCCGGTATGCTGCTGGTTTTACTCGTCAACCGCATTGCTTCAGTCCCGACCATCAAGCAGCGATTTCCACGATTATAATTGCTATCGCCGGGTGTAATCTATTCCTCTGAGAGCATTCATTGGCACAGAATAAGCTACTTTATTGTCAAGGGAAGCGCTGATCAAACCATATGATTCATGATCCTGCATGTAAAATGAACGATTTCTTCGTTAAAGATTTGAGCCATAGCGGTGCTATGTCTTGCAATCTTTGTCTTGAACTCCTTCATTTCCCATTGCGGTCTCATCAAACCAGATTTAATCAGCACTTCCCAAGCGGGTAGCGGCCATTATGCTTGAGGCATGATCAATAAACTGAAACAGATGTGGAAACAGGCAGCAGCCAGTCCACAGGAAAAGAAAAAGCATGATGTATCACTGGCCGTTGCAGCGCTGATGGTGGAAGTGATGCGTATGGACGGTCATCTGCAATCATCTGAGCGCAGTGAAATTATCCTGGCACTGGAAAAGCGTTTTGGCCTGGATCAGGTGGAGATCCATGATTTAATTGAAAATGCCTTGCAGGAAGTGGAGAAGGCACTGGATATTCACCAGTTTACCTCGGTGGTGGTAAAGGGTTTTTCCACCCAGGAGCGCATTGGCATTCTTTCCGAATTATGGACGGTGGCTATGGCCGATGGTTTTGTTGATCCGTATGAAGAACAATTGATTCGACGTATGGCTGATTTAATGGGCCTGCACCACTCCCAGTTTATTGCAGCAAAAATAAGTACGGACAGATCCTGACGCGTATGGATTTTTTCCTCTCCGTGGTAAGCAATCATTGCGAAGCAACGGGTGTTGCTTCTTAAAGCGCGATAGCTCTATCAACCACGGAATGGAAAAAATCATGCAGGCGCGTTGTTTGTTGCATGTTAATGCCCGGGTTTCCTGACCTGTGCCTTTTGTGACGGCAGTTTCTTTGTAACCACCTGAATGGAGCCGGTTTCATCAGTTTGATCCTCAGCTGTTGGCCATACCGGGAAAATACGCCGACTGTTGATTTTACGGTAAATCATATAACGCTCGATCAGTTGCTGGGTTCGCCGGATTCGCTGAATCTCAGCATCAGTTTCTGAATCTTCTTTCTTGCCTGACCATCTGGCTCTGAGCTCAACAATCGTATCAGGGGCCTGACGCATTTTGCGCACGACACTGAACAGACGTATACGTTCATTCTGGGATAATCGTTCGCGATCATGCAGACGAATACGCGCTTCGGTAACTGTTTTCGCTGGTTTGGGCTTGTCTTTGGCAATGGTTACGGACTGAACTGCCTGATGCATCGCTGCCTGCATGGATAAACCAAGACGTTCCAGATTCAGCGGTTGCGTTGTCCATTGTCCGGCCAGATCATATTGCAGGGTTATAACGCCGGTATGTTGATCCAGTCGTTGCAGCAAATCAGACGTATTGTACCCGGTTCGGGCAAGCATCGGGTCGGATGGAAATGTTTCTGCTTCCGTTCGGCCCTGAATCAACTGAACTTTCACCGTGCTTTGGTAACTGTCCGGCGCATGTCCGTCATTAACACTCAGCTTGGCTGACAAACGACCCTGGATCAAATGTGGCATGCCGGATGCCGTCATCCAGTTATGCAGGAAAAACGGCGTAGCCTGCGACAGTACAGCCTTGCCCTGAAAACGCTGCTCATCTGACAATGCCTGCCATTTTCCATTGAAATGGAAATCACCGCTCCCGGCTTTTCCCTTGATCGAGATATCTGACCAGTGGTCGATTTTGATAGTATCAGCTTTGAAATCTACCTGATCAGCCCAGATGCTCTGTTGTTGGCCGATGCTGATTTTTCCATTTTCAAAAACCAGATGGCCGATTTTGGTGTTGTTTTTGCGCAGTGTTGTCACCCACCATAAAGGGTTGCTGACTTCGGTGGTTTCGGGTTGCGTACTGTCAGGCATCCGTGGCGGTAACGGATGCAGCGCTGCGGTGTATTGCCACTCCTGACTTTTAATACTGTTGATTTTCTGCGCATCCAGCCCCATACCGACTGGCCCAAATTGTAAATTAACCTGCTTTGCAAGCCACGAGTTTCCGCCATGAGACAGGTTGAAATCCCGGACAGCAGCTTTGCCCTGCATCTGCCATGAACCCTGCTTTACCGTTACTTTCGCTTTGAATTCAGTATCACCGGCCAGTTTTACCGGGCTGCTTATATCATCCTGCAGGGGAAGAAGCGGGCGCAGACGGGCAATCGGGATATGTGTGCCGGTCACGTTAAAGCTTGCCGAGATTAATTCGCCGTGTTTGTCTTTTTCAGCGCTTCCGCGCAATCGCCATTTTGGGCTTGTGGCGCTATTTTTATCCGGGGCCAATGAGGTTTCCACGGCTGCTGTGTGTAATTTGAAGCTTAACGGTTTGCCTTTTGGACATTGTGCTTTCCCGTCCAGAGCTTCCAGCGTCACTTTTCCCTGCGGCATAGTCAGAGCCAACATCATGTTGCGAATGTTGATGTGATCCGCATAGATGTTCCATGCCAAAGTTTTTTCCGGAAGACCAGGAGGGCTGTTTTTATCTGCGGCATCACCTGTATCTGCCTGTATGATTGTATCCGCTTTTCCCGCCTGTAGCATCAGTCTGGAATCGACCATATTAATTGCGGATAAATGGAGCCGGTTTTTGTCCGTGTCTATATTAGCTTTGGCGTAACTGATTCGACTCCAGTACCAGGCAGAGTGTTTGTTGCCCTCCTGGTTACGATCCGGACGGGCATAGATCATATCCTGCAGCAGTCCTTTATCGCTGCTGATTTTCCAGTGACCGTCGCGCCCTCTCCAATGACTTGTGCTATCCAGTTGTGCTGAAATCAGCTGTCGGCCACCAATCATGGGTAAAGTATCCGACCATGGATCGAGCGGCCAGGCAGCAGCAGCAATGTCTATTTTCCAGAGATCATCAGTATTTGTGGCATTGAATTGCAAACTGTGTGGGTTGGATGTCTCGCGATCAGAGACTGTATCGAGCTGTATTTCCCCCTGTAGGTTTAACGATTTTTTTTCTGCATCACCAGCTGCCATTTTCCATGACAGCTCGCCATTGAGATGTCCCTCGATATGTTTTAGCGCCAGCGAAGCCGTCAACTGGCTGGCATCCAATGCATGCCACTTTATTATCCCTTTCGATTGCGAGCTTTCACCTTTTTGCGTTTCAGTGGCCATATTCCATTGCCCGTTTAAAGTGCCTTGCAGCAATTTGGCCGAACCGGTGATGGTGCGACCAGAGGTTTGGAGTTGTTGATGTAGTGATAATCCACGTAACTCAACAGGAGGAAAATCTTTTCCTTTCAGATACAAATTTACGTGTCCGCCATGCACAGTGAGTGATGTCGCAGCCTGCCAAATCTGTTTCAGATCACGATCCTGATGCCATATCTTGCTGTTGACTGCACTGGTGAATTCAGCATCAAAGCCCGAGATGTCCATGATGCCGATACGCGGTGTGCTGCTGGTCAGTAGTTTCGGGTTGGCTCGGACAAAGATGTGTTTAATGCTTACTTTATCGCTGCCTCGTTCTATCCGGAGACCCTGGAGAACAAGACCGTTACGCAGCAGATGATAACGTACATCGTCGATGTGTACATTTGCCCGCTCACTCCACACGCGAATCAGTTCTTTTGCCTGCTTTTGGGCATAAGCCTGGATGGACAATTGCATGGCGATGCATAGCAGGGAAAGGACAGCGATAGCAGCCAAATACCATCGGGCGGCAGATGGGAACATACCGACCGGATGATGGAAGATGTGCTTTCGCTTCAGGTAAACTCCAAACTATGACCGCAGCATGATCTATTGCGACGACTGGGCGGGTTGCTGAAGCTGTTGAACCACCGACTGGTCTTCCAGTGTGGAGGTGTCGGAGGTGATATCGCGGCCTGCTGCGATATCCCTGAGCAGTCGCCGCATAATTTTTCCGGAACGGGTTTTTGGCAGGCTGTCAGCAAAACGAATGTCATCCGGTTTGGCAATAGCGCCAATCTCCTTGCATACATGGGCGCGGAGTTCATTGCCCAGCGACTCACTGTGTTCAGATTTGAGTACTACGAAAGCACACACGGCTTCGCCCTTGATATCATCAGGGCGACCGACCACGGCAGCTTCAGCGACACTATCATGCGATACCAGCGCTGATTCAATTTCCATGGTGCCGAGCCGGTGGCCTGAAACGTTCAGTACATCATCCACACGCCCCATGATCCAGAAATAGCCATGTTCATCGCAGCGGGCACCATCGCCGGCGAAATAATAACGATGGTTGAATTTTTCCCAGTAGGTATCGACATAGCGTTTTTCATCACCCCAGATACCGCGCAGCATCGATGGCCAGGGTTGGCGAATCACCAGTAATCCACCGCCCTCGGTGACCGGTTTTCCCTGTTCATCAACTACGGCGGCATCAATGCCGGGTAGCGGCAATGTGGCCGATCCAGGTGTGGTGGGGGTGGCAAAGGGCAAAGGTGAAATCATGTGGCCACCAGTTTCGGTCTGCCACCAGGTATCGACAATCGGGCAGCGGCCGTTACCGATTACATTGTGATACCACATCCAGGCTTCCGGATTAATCGGCTCACCGACTGTGCCCAATACACGTAATTTTGACAGGTCATATTTATTCGGCCATTCATCGCCGGCTTTGATCAGGGCGCGAATGGCGGTGGGAGCCGTGTAAAACACGGTGACGCCATGATCAGCACATATTTTCCATAACCGACCCGGATCAGGAAATGTCGGCACACCTTCATACATCAGCGTAGTGCCGCCACAGGCCAGTGGCCCGTACACTGAATAGGTATGTCCGGTAATCCAGCCGACATCCGCCGTGCACCAGAATACATCGGATTTCGGCTGGAAATCGAACACCCAGCGCATCGTTAGCCTGGCCCACAGGAGATAACCTGCCGTACTGTGCAATATCCCTTTGGGTTTGCCGGTGGAGCCTGATGTGTAGAGAATAAACAACGGGTGTTCCGAATCCACCGACAGCGCTTCGCAGTGGTCCGGTTGTATCTTCAATGCATCATGCCAGTCGATATCACGAGAGCTTATCCAGTCAATCTCATTGCCGGCATGGCGCACGACCATAACATGCCGGATGCTCAAGCAGCCGGCGGTCAAAGCCTCATCCACTTTTGGTTTCAGTGCATGCGTGCCGCCCCGTCGACTACCGCCATCGGCAGTGATCACCAGTTTTGCTTCGGCATCCTGAATTCTGTCACGCAGTGCATTAGCTGAAAAAGCACCGAATACGACTGAGTGAATGGCACCGATACGTGTGCAGGCCAGCATGGCAATGGCAGCCTCGGGAATCATCGGCATATAGATCACCACCCGATCTCCTGATTCGATGCCGAGTTCTTTCATGGCATTGGCAGCTCGACACACATCAGCCAACAGCTCTGCATAACTGATGCGGCGTACATCTCCAGCCTCGCTTTCCCAGATAATGGCGGTGCGTTCACCTGATCCGGCGGCCACATGTCGATCGAGACAGTTTTCAGACAGGTTTAGCATGCCATCTTCAAACCAGCGAAAGAAAGGTGCCTTGTCCCGATTTAATACACGCGAGAATGGCTCTCTCCAATTGAGATGCTTTCTGGCCAGATCTCTCCATGTTGCATCAAAATCTTCCGAGAATTGTCCGCGCAAGGCATGATAATCATCCAGCGAAGCAATATTCGCCTGTTGATTCTGTTGAGGTTCGAAAATGCGTGTTTCCTCAAGTATGCTGGTAATCGTTGCTGACATGGTTTTCTCCCAGACTCATTTCTAACAGGCATCCGGGAGGGGCACAATAGTGCCAGTCTCGGGGCTAACGCCGCAAATGCTTTCGATTGATTGTAAACGCGTTACCATATCGCATGCAAAAAATATGCCTTATTCAAACCGCTGTCAGCTCGATTTCTGAAGCGAAAATTATTGCATCAGGCTTGGTTGATGGCTGCATGGCAGGCTGTGTGCAGATCAGTGGTCCGGGGCTGTCCACCTATCGCTGGAATGGGAAAGTGGAGCATACAGAAGAGTATTACCTCAGTATCAAAACAAAGCCTGCCTGCAGGGATGATGTGATTAGCTGGTTGAAACAGCATCATCCCTATGAGTTACCGGAAATTATCTGGGCTGAGTTTGGTGCTACGGAAGATTATGCAGGCTGGCTTAACCTTAACGTAATCCATACAGCGACAGTGTAAGCGCATGCCGGTTTCCCGGACAAAGGGCGGTGAGCGCAGATTAACCCGGTTGTGTTTGAATACAGGGCTTGTGATCAGTACCTCCTGACGGGGGTATGCAATAAATTGGAGTGAATATGATTGAAGTTACGTATGCCGGTGCGCTAATCGCCGGACTATTATCTTTTCTGTCACCTTGCGTTTTGCCGCTGGTGCCGGCCTATCTGTCTTATATATCCGGCGTTTCAGTCAATGAACTGCGCCAGCACGATGGTGTATCAACTGCCGGTATGCGCAGGCATGCGTTGGGGCAGTCGTTGTGGTTTATTGCCGGATTCAGTCTTGTATTCATCGCGCTTGGCGCATCGGCGTCGTTGCTGGGTCAGTGGATGCTGACGCATATGGCGATACTGGGCAAAGTCGCCGGTGCCATCATTATTGTTTTCGGTCTGCATTATACGGGTATTATTCGCATTCCCTTCCTGATGATGGAAGCACGCTTTGATACAGGTGGTGTGAATGCCAAACATGGCATAGGCGCGCTGGTGTTGGGTGCTGCGTTTGCCTTTGGCTGGACACCGTGCATCGGACCTATTCTCGGTGCGATTCTGGCTGTTGCCGGCGCACAGGCTGAAATGATGCGCGGTATTCTGTTGCTGGCGACCTATTCACTCGGCCTTGCTATTCCCTTCCTGCTGGCAGCTTTGGCAACCGACAGTTTCCTGCGCTGGTCGAAGCGTTTCAAGGGACACTTTGAGCTGATTGAAAAGATTTCAGGCGTGCTGCTGATTCTGGTAGGTCTGCTGATTTTTCTTGGCAGCTTCAGCATGGTTTCTGGCTGGCTGATTGAGTGGTTTCCTGCCCTGGCGGATATTGAAGGAACATTTTCTCAATAGGGAAGTGATGGTTAAATCTGGTTTGATGAGACTGCAATGGAAAATGGACGAGTTCAAGGCAAAAACTGCAGGGTATAGCAACGCTATGGTTAAAATCTTTAACGCAGAAATCGTTCATTTTCCATGCAGGATCGTGAATCATGGTTTCATCAGCGCCGCCATAGTAAGAGGAACCTGCACTGTCAATTCGTGGTCAGGCTTCGACAATACCGTGGCGGATAGCAAGTTTGGCCAGATTCTGTCAGGCCTTTATGATCGAAATAAGTCTGTGGCGGGAGTGCTGTCCTACGATCAATTCAAGAGTTCCGGGCTATGATCTTGCAAACATGGCATAGCCTGAGCGATCCGAAGATGAAATCAGCATATACCGTTTCCGCAACCGCTTGGTCGATAAGCAATTGGGCAAAGTGTTGTTTGGTGAATTGAATCGCCAATTGGTTGCCTACAATCTTATGATCAAAGAAGCTTAGGCTGCCATCATGGATGCATCAATCATTCAGTCGGCTGCACAGCCCCAATCAGACGCTTGAAGCCATTCAGGAAGATCGCAAGGAAGATGGGTCCGAGCCACCTGCGATTGGCCATCGCAACTTTTACACCCAAGAACCGACATTGACATTGGGTGCAGGGTGTAATCACTTGCTTTATATGGTATTTCAAAAAATCATTCTGTCACCTTGCTGGTGATGAGTGATTTTTCGGAATGCCAGATAGATTAAGGGGTTGCGGCATGCGCCGCATGTCAATGTCGGATCTTGGGTTTACAGGCTAAATTGCTGTTTAATTCGGAGCGGTTAGTCTTAACCGTATGCATAGAGAGCCACTTACAAAAGTCATGAACGGCGATTTACTTCCCCACTCCGGCGCATTGTCGAACTGGAATTTCGGAGAATGGAACCAGCATGCTCCTTGTTCCAACCCGAAAATGCATTCGAAGTGGGATTGCAACTCATCCACTCAGACTTTTGCAAGTGGCTCTAGAGATATTGATAACATTCTAATTCTTGGTTGTGGTTATGTTGGTGAGAAACTGGCACAGGCCTGTCTGGCTGATGGTATACGGGTGATTGGAACGACGCGGAGCAACGATCGGGTAATACAACTAAAAGAACAAGGTATTGAGGCTATGCTTGCAACATCGCCAAAAGAGTTGCCGCGTGAGCTGTTGGCATCTGTCGATGCGGTACTGGATTCGATTCCGCTTACACGTGATGAACAGGGTATGCATGCTTCTCAAATGCAGTGGTTGCCCGAACTGGCTGCGAAATTGTCGGCGGTTCGCTGGGCAGGTTATCTTTCCACAACAGGTGTTTATGGCGATGCGGAAGGGGCATGGGTGGATGAATCGTATCCATGCCGACCTTCGAGTGGACGCGGATCCGAACGGTTAAAGGCGGAACAGGCCTTGCTACAATCAGGGTTGCCGGCGGAAATATTCCGGCTGGCGGGCATCTACGGGCCGGAACGAAATATACTCGGAAGGTTGAGGGCTGGCGGTTATCAAACCGTGCAGTGGCAGCCGTCGCATTTTTCAAGTCGCATCCATGTTGATGATATTGTGGCGGCATTAATGGCTGCAATGCAAAAACCGAAGGCTGGCCGCATTGTGAATCTGGCCGATGATTTGCCGTTACCGCATGCTGATTATGTAACGGAACTGGCACAGTTGATCGGTGCGCAGGCTCCGGACATATTATCTGAAACAGAAGGGGAGGTGCTGTTGCCTGCGGCGGCGCTGGACTTCTTCCGGGATAATAAACGGGTATCCAACAGCTTATTGCATCAGGAATTGTTGCCGGAATTAAAATTTCCTGATTTCAGGGCAGGCTTGGAAAGCCTGGTTGAATGAAGTAAAACGTTGCGGAGCTGCTTTACGCTGTTTCGTTTTTGACCGAACTCAGGCGCACGCGTTGAATCCAGTCTCTACGCACACTCAATACTTCCACATTGATATCACCGATAGGCATGCAGAGACGTCCCTCAGGGATGTCTCCCAAAATATGTACAATCAGACCGCCAATGGTGGTGGCACTTTCCTCCGGCAGTTCGGCATCCATTTCCTGATTGATATCATGCAGCGCAACGGTAGCGGCAGTAACCAGCGAACCATCCGGCTGTGGCCACATTTCGAGTTGCGGCGGGATATCTGATTCATCGTGGATTTCCCCGACAATTTCCTCAATAATATCTTCCAGCGTAATCAGACCCTCAATATCACCGAATTCATCTACGATGATAGCCATATGTTGATGATTGGTCTGAAAGTCGAACAATTGCGCCAGTGCATTCTTTGTCGTTGGAATATATGGCGGGCTTTTCCAGATCATGGCATCGCATAAACGTGCAGAAGGCGTTTTAAGTTTAAGCAAGTCCCTGAGGTGGACAATGCCAATCAGATTGTCCGTTTTACCCAGAAATACCGGATGGCGCGAATGAGGTTCCGTAGAGGCTTGTTTCAGGCATTCGGCAACGCTTCGCGAGCCATCCAGCATATGCATCTGCTTGCGCGGTGTCATGACTGCTTTTACGGCAACCTCATGCAGGGTTAGACTGCTGTTGAGCATTTGTTCTCTGGCCTGATCCAGTACGCCGGTTTCAGCGCTGATATCGATCATGCTGGCCAGTTCCTTGTGGGTAAGTGGTGTTTCAGTCAGTTCCGGTACGCGCAGCAGGCGTTTAAGCAGTGTGATAATACTCATCAGCATAGTGACCAGTGGTGCCAGAAGAGTCTGGATAGTGAGCATGGGGCCGGCCACCCTGCAGGCAATGCTTTCGGCATGTGCTACGGCAATGGTTTTGGGAAGAATCTCGGCAAAAATCAATACTACGGCAGTCATGGCGATAGTGGCATAGATAATGCCTGCCTGACCGAAATGTTCGACAAATAGTGTTGTGGCCAGTGCGGATGCAAAAATATTGACGAAATTGTTACCCAGCAGAATGGTCGAGAGCATTCGCTCCGGTTGCTCCAGCATGGCCTCGGCTTTTTTTGAACCTTTGCTGCCCTGTTCACTACGAGCACGCAGGCTTGCCCTGCGGGCACGGGTCAGGGCTGTTTCGGAGCCGGAAAAGAATGCCGAAAGCAGTAGCAGGAAAAACAGTGTTCCTATGGCAAATGAAAACGGGAACCCGTTAATGTCCATGCGTAAGGTGGTTGTCCATGTGAATATTCAGCTTTAGTTTAACAGGGAGTGGATCAGCTTGACGCCGAAATAGGCTAGTATCAGCAGCCCGTATGCAGTCAGTACTGTGCGACTGGCAATGCGGGTGGTCCAGCTGGCGCGGCGACGCTTGATTTGCAACAGAACCAGCACGCCGAAGGTAAACAGCGCCAGCAGTACTTTGTGATTGAGCAGGGCGAAATGCTGGTATTCAACCCATTGCCAGACTAGACCGGTTAAAATACTGATGCCGATCAGGAGCGTTGCTATTTTTACCTGGGCAAACATGTGCCGTTCAATATCCACTAGTGCCGGTAGCGCCTGAACAAGCATGGATAGCCGTTTCTTTTTCAGTGCCCGATCCAGCATGATTTGCATGACGGCATGAATCGCAGCCAGTGTCAGTATGGCATAGGCAAGCATCGATATCAGCAGGTGACTGGTTTCCAGCAGGGAGGATGTGCGCACCCAGTTGGGTGCATGCGCTTCCGGCAGCAGAGGAATGAGAAATAACGGAATGGCTATCGCCGGCAGTAAAAACAGACCTAGTCCCTGAATGCCATGGCGCAAAATACCGATGCTGTAAATGAGTTGTACGAGCAAGATTATGATTGCGGTGCTGGTTGCCAGTGTGAAATTGATGCCGTCGGCAGTCATTGAACCTAGCAGATGAATAGCCCAGATATTAAGTGTGATCGCAATCGCCAGGATGCCGGCAATACTGTTGGTTGGATTTTGTGCTGCGTTACCTTGCAGGGCGTTGCGCCAGATAATGATGGCACTCAGCAGCATCAGCAGACCGGAAGCAAAAAATAGAATCGTTGAGGTCATTTTTCAGTTTTTCCTTTTTGTACGGATGGATATGTGTGTAATACGGGTTGCGAACATGGGCGCAGATTATTTCCGATGTAATGGCTGAGTGCAATGGCTGGCCATGTAATACTGATCTGACGACGCCTGTTTGTGCAGTATCCGCTGCGAATAGAAAGAATCAAATGAGCCACTTGCAAAAGTCGTGAACGGCGATTTACTTTCCCACTCCGGCATATTTTCGAACTGGAGTTTCGGAGAATGGAACCACTATGCTCCTCATTCCATTCCAAAAATTCACTCGAAATGGGATTACAATTCATCCACTCAGGCTTTTGCAAGTGGCTAAAATGACAGCAAATACTCAAAACGGCAGACGTAAAGCAGAGCAAAGAAAACGCATGAATGAAGTACCGACGGTAAAATAATCACAGACGATATTGCTGAAATCCTGCTGTTCCACCAGTGCCGGTGCCAGGTTTCCAATACCGATGAAATCTTTGCGTTTGAGGTCATCAAGCAGCGGGTGCGCTTTGTCGAAACCCCGGGGTGCAGTTTTCAGGCTGTTGCCGGACAGGGAAAACCAGCGGTTAAATTGTTCGTCGTTCCGTGTTTTCGACCAGACTTGCGGTTTATCCACAATGGCTTTTCGGATTGCCGTAAGCGCATTCGGTGGTGGATGCCAGATGCCTATACCGACAAAACATTCAACTGCACTGATATGTACATAATAACCCGGGGCATGGATATCTTTGCCTGCTTCATGACGAAACTGGATGCCGATATTGGTTTTATACGGTGTTTTATCTCTGGAGAAGCGGGTATCGCGGTATACCCGCATCAGCGAGCCTCCCGTTTTTCTGCTGTCTGCGAGAAAGTGGGGTGCAAATCCGGGCAATCGTTCTCCAACTGCTTCAATGAATGCCAGCGCCGGTGCCCTTACTTCATTGTCGTAATGCTGTTTATGATCAGAAAACCAGTCTCGATTGTTATTGGCTGCCAGTTCCTCAAGAAAGGCAAATGTCGATAATGAGAAGTGTGGGTGAAATGTTAGCATTTCCCAAAATTGGCAGCATTCATATCGACCCATTCCTTCGCCGCTTTTTCAAATGTCAGATGCCTTCCTTTTTCAGCGAGCTGTTGCCGGTATTGCATAATATGACAGACCTGTTCGACCATGCGTATGCGAAACTGGGTTTGTTCATCGAGGAACATCACACCAATCTCAAAATAGTTGTCATGATCAAGTTTGCGTCGCCAACGCACAACACAGGATGCCTCGAATGGGGGCTTTACATGCGGAATCCGGATTTTCAGCACCTTCCCCTCTTCCAGAAACACATTGCTTTTGAATGCAAGGCCGCCGCCACTGATATCACTCATCGGCATGTGAATATTCTTTTGTTGTGGAAACACCTGAATCGGTGCTTTGGACGGATGGCGAAAAAAGGCTCTGCGTTCATCCATCATGATTGACCCCGAGATAGGTTGGCTCCAGGCCCATCTGGCGATAGGTACGGAAACGTTCGCGCGCAGCCTGTTTCAGGGATTCATCCCAGCTATCGACAAAATCCACGATATGTGAAAACCCGGACACATCCGGCGGAATTTCCATCCCACCATTAATGAGTACTTCAGGCTGATTATCACGCAGGATGATGGTGGATAGCAAAATCGGGTGATAGCTGTTTTTGCTTTCATCGGTTTCAGCTATGCCGTGGGCCAGAAAAGATTCGGGATGAATCGTCCACAACCGTTCATTAAGCTGGGCGGCAAAACCTGCATCGGGACAAAGAATCAATGCATGCGGGGTTAAGCGCCCGCGTCTGAGCAACAGGCGGGCTATGCCCTCCACGCGGTCGGGTCGTTCCAGTAGTTCAAAGTGAACCCGTATTTCATGATCGTCGGCCAAGTTATCCTTTCTCCTGTTGCCTATTCCCAAGCTTTTCTTTCCAAACCTGCATAAGAATAAACAGCGATGCTACCGGCATGATGAGCGTCAATACTGCGGCTGTCGATGGTTGCACATGATAGCCCAATCCCAGTACAGCGGCTTCTACCGCCACAATCAAGCCAGGAATCTTCCATGCCCATGGGGAATTCCCCCATGTTTTTATCGGCCACACTGATGACCATCGCCAGAATATCCACATCGTAAGCATACCGATCACCAGACCTGCGACAACATCGACTGGGAAATGTACGCCGCCATAAATGCGTCCGACAGCAGCCAGTACGAATAGGGCGCCGACCCCCCAGCTGCGCCAGTCGCTGCGCGACCAGATCAGGAAAGCCAGTAACACCATGACACCATCCGAAGTGGCATGCCCGGATGGAAAACTGTGTGAATTAAGACTATGCCCCAGTACATGCACATGATCGAGCACGGCAGGCGGACGCGGCATGTCAAACAGGCGTTTCAGAATCTGCGCAACGAGTCCGGAAACAAGATAGGCCAACAGAGAAGCGATACCAGGGCGCAGGCGAAATAACATCAGCAGCGAACACAGCAGGGCAATCACCAGCCCATCGCCAAGGCCGCTAACGGTTCCAAAAAACAGATCGCCAAATGGCGAATGGGCGTCATTGATTAATCGAAACAGGGGGTGAGAATCGACTGTGGCGTGCATGTGCAAAACACTACTCACCTCTCTGTCTTGTTTCTACTGGTTGCGTTTTAGCAGGAAATACGCAGTGTGCGCCGCTCCTGAAGGGGATTTGTCTTTCCCTTCGTCTGTCCGGCCAGTCACTGATGCCCGGCGATTCGGAAAATTTAATCAGCGTCCGACATTTCAGTGAGTCTGTGAATAAACAGGCCTTGTCCTGGCGCAATGGAAATAATAATAAATGAAATTCGATCAACTCGGCTTATCTGCCGAACTCCTGCGTGCGGTCAACGATCAGGGCTATACGACCCCAACGCCGGTGCAGGAACAATCCATTCCAGTGGTACTGCAAGGCCACGATATTCTTGCCGGCGCACAGACCGGAACAGGTAAAACTGCCGGTTTTACGCTGCCCATGCTGCAACTGATGCAGAAGGCGCATAGTGAACGACACAGGCAACGCCCTGTCAGAGCCCTGGTTTTGACGCCAACGCGCGAATTGGCTGCACAGGTTGCTGAAAGCATTGCAACCTATGGAAAATATCTACCGCTACGCTCCACCGTGGTATTCGGCGGTGTGGGGATCAATCCACAGATCGAGAAATTGCGTCGAGGCGTGGATATTCTGGTGGCTACTCCGGGTCGTTTACTGGATTTGGCCAATCAGCGTAAAGTTGATCTATCCAATGTTGAGTTTTTTGTGCTCGATGAGGCGGATCGTATGCTTGATATGGGCTTTATTCATGATATCCGGCGTGTGTTAAAGTTGCTGCCTGGCCAACGCCAGAATCTACTGTTCTCGGCTACGTTTTCAAATGAAATAAAGCAATTGGCTAGCGGTTTTCTGAAATCTCCGGTGTACGTTGAAGTGGCACGTAACGAGGCTACGCATCAGGTCACACAGGTGGTGCATCCGGTCAGTAAATCGAAAAAACGGGCATTGTTATCACATCTGATTTCAGAAGGTCAGTGGCAGCAGGTTTTGGTGTTTACCAAAACCAAACATGGTGCCAATCGCCTGACCAAACAACTGGAGTCCGACGGGATTCATGCTGCAGCTATTCACGGGAACAAAAGCCAGACTGCGCGAACCAGAGCATTGGCAGATTTCAAGAATGGCGGCATTCGGGTGCTGGTAGCTACGGATATTGCTGCTCGCGGACTGGATATTGATCAGTTGCCGCATGTGGTCAATTTTGAGCTTCCGCATGTTGCCGAAGATTACATTCATCGTATTGGCCGCACTGGTCGGGCAGGGCGCACTGGTGAAGCGCTGTCACTGGTCTGCGGCGAAGAAGACAAATTGCTACGCGGCATTGAGCGTTTAATGAAAAAGGCGATTCCGAAAGCTATGATTACAGGTTTTGAACCCCGCCCTGAAGATGATCAGCAGGTGCAGCCAGAACCGCAGCGTTGCAGACCTGAGCATCGTCGGCACAACCCTCACTCACCACGCAAACCACGCAGCAGTCGCGGACGCCGTCCCGGTAGACGCGAACGGGAAACCAGAAAAGTATCATGACCAAATCGGTCGCAATTGGTGTGTGTCATGGTCCGCGTTGCATGGAATACGGCGGCCAGGCACTGGCTGAAATACTGAGGGGTCAGTACATCGAGGTGGAGGCTCTGGGTTGCCAGAGCCTCTGTTCTTATTTCCCGATTGTGCGTCTGAATGAACGTGTTATCCACCGCGCTTCAATGGACAGGGTAATGAAACAATTGTGCGAATGAATATGGTTTGCAAAGACCGGAATATTTTAATATCGCCCGTTCTGCTTGTCTGAGCGTGTTGTCAGGATAGTGTTTCCGTATGCCTTCTATCAAACAAATGTTTGAAAACAATCGCAACTGGTCAGAGCGGGTCAGAAAAGAAACACCGGGATATCTCGAATCTATTTCATATGATCAGAGGCCAGAAATATTGTGGATTGGGTGCTCGGATTCACGGGTCGGGCCGGATCAACTGATCGGTTTGCCTATGGGGTCGGTTTTTGTGCACCGCAATGTGGCCAATATCTTTGCGACCAATGATTTGAATTGTCTGGCTGTTCTTGAGTATGCAGTTGATGAATTGAAAGTCCCCAATATCGTGGTCTGCGGCCATTATGGTTGTGGTGGTGTTAAAGCAGCGCTTGAGCACAGCGGTGTCCAACCGGTTGATCTGTGGCTGGATCAGGTGCGATTTGTTTATAACCGTTATACCAAAGAGTTGAACATGTTGTCGCCAGTTGAGCGGGCCAATCGTCTGGCTGAACTCAATGTTGAATCACAAGTCCATAATATTTGCCGCAATACCATTGTGCGTGAGGCATGGAAACGTGGACAGAAAGTCAATGTGATTGGAGTAATTTATGATATTCACGATGGACTGCTCAGGCAGTTGGGAACCGAATATTCCAGTCAGGAAGTATGGGAAACCAGCTACGGAGAAGCTTTTTCCGGTTGATTGCTTAGGGCGATGCTGATTTATTGCATTCTGCAATAAATCAGGGCAAAAAGAGAAATTACGTTTTTCTCTTTTCTTAAAATCAAGCACTTACGAACCTGATTTGATTTGCGGTTCCTGCCGCTCACCTGCTGGCGGCACAGCCGCCCAATCCGACTATCCTGTCAGTCCGGCCATGGACTGCAGAAAACATTGAATAAATCAACGTTTCCTTAGTCAAAAAAATGGAAATGTGGAATTTTACCCCATGGTGTTTTTAGGCAACAGGCTCTAGCAAGCCCGGAGCCCCGCACGCTTAAGTAGCACTGTTATTTCTTCGAGCAGATAGGCTTCAGCCTCTTCGATACCTTTATCCCTGGCTTTCCTGATAATATAAGGTCGGAGGATCCACCTAATGGGTATCAACAGAGTAAAGCCGCCTATAAGTGCCCCGATCAGGACTGGTAATATGATATCGCTGTTGAAAGTCTTGCTTAGGTCAATGAAAGCAATCACCAGGCTGATCAGGCTAATCACCTGGCCTACCAACATATATGCGACGTTATGATCCAGATTCCGGCCCATTGAAATATGAAAAGATACTTTTTTATTTGCTTGAGAAATTTCAAGAGATAACTTGAATTTCCAGAAATGCCCTCTGCTTAGATAGAAATCCCAGTGTGTTGTGAACGGACTGGCTCCGGCGCGTATGGCTCGATGAATCGCAAAGCCGTTTTTGGAGGGGTATCGCTCTTTCAGGTTGGCAAGGAGCCTCCCTCCAACCATTTCAAGCATGGCTTTCGGTTCACCTTTTGGATATCTGCTCATATCCAAATGGAAGATAGGTTTCATTTTCATGCGCCAGTACCTCTTAAGGAAACTCTGAATAAGTGCCTTCCATACACGTATTCAGTATGTGAAGGAAAAAGAGTCGTTTTTCCTTCACGAACAAAACAAAGCACTTACGTGTTTCATTTTGATTCGTAGCTGCTGCCTCTCATCTGTTGGCGGCATAGCCATCCAATTCGACGATCCTGTCGAATTGTGGTAACCCGTCTGTGGGTTGCGCATATACTCCGGGTTTTTCAGCGCGTCCTGAAATATTGGCTGATTTTTACGCTCCATGTTTTCATCAAAAGCTTAAGTATGATACCAACCGGAAAAATGGTAAATACTGAGCAAGTGTTCAGCGTTGGTTATTTTCAGTTGGTTATCTCTTGTGGTTATCCACTGTTGATGGAATTGTGTCGCCTGAAGCTTGCATACTCATTGCCTCGGGATGTAATCTGTAATGGTTGCGTACAACTGCGGCCAGCTTTTCTTTTGCCGTTGCATCCAGTCGGGCATGAGGTGAGCCCGGCAACGCGGCGATCAGAGCTTTGAGCAGTTGATCCTGCGGGGATTGCATGCGCCCTATCCATGAGGTTAGCACGCTGGAGTCTACACAGGCGGGTAATGAGCCCATGATACCGACATCATTTTGGTCATGCACCAGAAGACCTGTTGTTGTGCCCCGATCCAGTGTAAGAACCTGGAAAAAATAGAGCGTGTGATAGACGAGCTGGGCAAGGCGTTGTTCATCGGTTGGTGCAACCGAATTTTGCAAGGCATCGGTGAGGATGGCCAGGTACGTGTCGATGGCCGCTGTACCAACGGTGCGAGCCAGAGCATGGTCAGCATCAGTATCATCTGAATGATAGTTTTCCAGATAGAAGTGGGCTACACCACGATGGCGACCGAGTGCCGGAATGTAAAAATACTGGTTACCCTGTACCTTGGCCTCGTTAAACTGTGCTGGAGCAGCCACCTTCATGGCTGCAAGGAATTTTGCTGTGTGGGCAGGGTTCTCAATAGCAGGGTTCAAGTCTGCCATCATACGCCAGTATCCGTGTCCATGTTTCATCTCTGTCCAGCTGATATGGATATGTACTGACGGAGCCAGTGGGTGTATCGGATGGGTGATGGTTGAGATGGCTGTAGCCGAGCCAAGTTTCTTTTCCGGATTATCATCATAATGAACTTGTGAGACATTCACCGACCCGCGCGCAAACAGATCACCATCTGCTGTTTCATAGCGCACACCACCACCGTGGCTCCCTTCATCCCGGAACCATCCAACAGCGGAAAATGATTGGGCGCTGCCCATGGTTTCAGCCAGTTTTTCCAACCCCGAGACAAAGCGCTGTTGCAGGGATGTAACCAGTTCGTGCGCAGAGGCTGC
>JAUZQI010000161.1 GCA_030951095.1 Mariprofundus sp.
GCCGGGTAGCCATGTGCGTCTCTCCGCCGGCCGCGAAGCTATGTCCGAAGAGATGCAGTCTCTCTGCTTCCTGGCTGGTGCCAATTCAATTTTCTACGGTGAGAAACTACTCACCACCGGCAATCAGGATGCCGAAAACGATCAGAAGCTGTTTGCCAAACTCGGTCTTCGCCCGATGGAGAACCCGGTACCATCCAGCCGCCGCATGGTGAATGCTTAACGGCAACGAAGATCCCGCGCGAATTTTTTGTCATGTTCTTTTTGATGGAAAAACTATAGGTATAGTGAACTTGATACGTGATTGAGAACCTGATGTAGATGAAGACTCACCGCTTGCGCCAATCCCAATTGACATAACAGACACCTTAATTCCTGCATTGGTTGATTCACCTTCTTGTACCGTAACTGCAACATCAAATTCTACCTTCTCTACAACGCGAGTAGGATCATCTTGAAGTGCAGGGCTTAGAGTTCTGCCATATGCTTGTGAATTATCACTGTTCACAACGATCTCAGTCGGGTTAACAATTGCATCTGTATCTGATAAGGTTTCATTAGCATCAATGATTCCTTCAGCTATCTGAGATAACGAATTTTTCACAAAATCTTTTAAATCCATATCCCATCCTCTTGATGCTTGTGGTTTCTATTTTATTTCGCATTGCTCTCTTTGCACACTCCACATAATTAGCACTTCTAAATGGGTGAGCTTTCACAGGATTGCAGAATAAAGGCAAGGGTGGACAGTCAGGCACATGCATGTCACATGACCACAAAAGAGAGTATGCAACAATGATGTAAGAACTCAATCATTCATCCTTTCGGTTTCTCGACAATCAGTACTCTGAATGGCCACAGAGGAATGCCAATCATGGTATTCAGTACTATTTTCCCGCCTGCCTGTTCCAGCGCTGAGTTCACATCGACGACCCGGCACCCCATGGAGAGGGATGGTATTTTCCAGGCGATATCTTCTACTCTGTCAGCCAGCCATTTAACTGCAGGGCTGGTTGGTTCGGTGGAATGGGCGATGCCGATCCGGCCTCCCGGTTTGATGACCCGATACATTTCAAGCGCTCCTGCGGCGGGGTTATAAAGCGGGCACAGGCTGTAGGTTGAAAGGGCGACATCGAAGTGAGCATCTGCAAAAGGCAGGTGGCACATATCCCCAGTTTCAAAACGGATGTTTGTGACTAGCTGTTCCCTCACCACTTTTTCACGGGCGACAGCGATCATTTCATCACAGAGGTCGAAGAAGGTGATGCTACCGGAGAAGCCTGCTTTTCGGGCAGCCAGAATACCGGTTGATCCGGTTCCTGCTCCGGCATCCAGCACGGTATCACCGGGATGGATTGTGCGGTCAACCACCATGCGCCTGCCACGCTGATCGGATTTGGCTGTGATGAATCCGTGTTGCAAATCGTAACGATGGGCGATCTGTTTGTAGATTTTCTTCAGTTGGTCGATTTCTAATGCCGTGCGCATATGATCGCCTCGTTTAACAGATTGATCCTGTACTATGATTATAGCAGTGATTTACACAAAAACAGGCATTTGTCAGTGTTGCTTGAACAATAGAAAAGAGGAACTGGACATGGTCAGACATATTGTGATGTGGAAATTGAGAGACAAGGCTGATGCGGTTGATATTAAGACGCGTCTTGAGGCCTTGGCAGGAAAAATCCCCGGCTTGCTGAATATCGAGGTCGGCATTGATTTTCTCGAATCTGAACAATCCGCCGATATGGTACTGTACGCTGAGCTGGAAAGCCGGGGCGCGTTGGAAACCTATCAATCACATCCGGAACATCAGGCTGTCGTTCCACTCGTTAAAGCGGCAGCGATTGCCCGCACTGTGGTGGATTACGAAGTTTAACTGTCGCGATTTAATTTTGTTGAAGCGTTTCCTGTTGAATCACAGTGCGCAGCTTGTCGATGCCCGTGCCCTTGAAGCTGGATGTCGGAATTGGACTGAGCATGCCGCCCATTGCATCAGTCATTTCCTTGAGCCGTTTGCTACGTTGATTGCCGGATAATTTATCCGCCTTGGTGGCTATTGGCAGCCAGCGCAACCCTCCTTCATTGAGCCATTCAATCAGTTGCAGATCAGAATCTTTGGGGCCGTGACGGATATCGAGCAGCATCAGCACCAGCTTCAAATCAGCATGGGCCAGATAACTTTCAATCATATTGATCCAGCGCTTCTGCTCTTTTTTAGGTGCCCGCGCATAACCATAGCCGGGCAAATCGACAACCAGCAATTCAGAATCGACATCGAACAGATTGAGCAATCGGGTGCAGCCCGGGTTTTTGGAGGTTTTGACCAGCCCCTTGCGCCCGAATAGTGCATTCATTAACGATGATTTTCCGACATTGGAATGACCAGCCACAGCAATTTGCGGCAGATCAATATCCGGAAACTGGCTTGAATCGGCCACTGACTGCAAAAAATGCGTATTGGGCCAGTGAATGTCCCGATGCTTGCTTGAATTTGTCATGCCGCGAAGCTGACAATAGATCAGAACAGCCGCAAGCGATAAGCGTGTAAGACAACAACAGACATGATATATGCGGTTAAAGCTGGTGAATTTTCAGCAGGCAGCTAAGCTTGCACATTTTTTAGGCAACAGGACGCATCGCATGACAACACAGTTGCTGCCCGGGTTCACATTGGGCAACCACCACATTGATGTACCACTTGTGCTGGCTCCGATGGCTGGCATTACCGACCTGCCGTTTCGCAAGATTTGCAAACGTTTCGGGGTTGGTCTGGTGGTGTCCGAGATGATTGCCTCCCGTGCTGTGGATATGGGTCGCGAGCGAACTGAACGCATGGCTGAGCTGGGTGATGATGAACATCCGGCATCCATTCAAATTGCTGGATCTGGCCCGGTTTTTGTGACCGAGGCGGCGCGCTGGGCAGTTGGACACGGCGCTGATTTCGTGGATATCAATATGGGTTGCCCGGTCAAGAAAATCTGCAAACAGGTAGCCGGATCGGCCATGCTCAAGGATGAAAAACTGGTGGCGCGAGTGCTGGAAGCTGTAGTCAAAGCGGTTGATGTGCCGGTAACGCTGAAAATACGTACAGGTTGGGATGATCAATGCAAAAATGTCGAGAATATTGCCCATATTGCCGAAGCCAGCGGTATTCAGATGCTGACGGTACACGGGAGAACCCGCGCCCAGATGTTTCATGGACATGCCTGTTGGGAAGATATTGGTCGGGCCAAGGCCGCCATCTCAATTCCGGTCATCGGCAACGGGGATATCATCGATGCAGCATCCGCTCGTGAAATGATTCGTATTTCCGGCTGTGACGGGGTGATGGTCGGGCGTGCTGTGCAGGGCAATCCGTGGGTACTGGGTGAAGTGCATGCGGTTTTGACCGGCAAGCCACTGCCCGCACCACCCACTGCCAGCGAGCGCTGGTTAATCGTGAGTGAACATCTGCATCATCTGGCTGAACATCATGGTATCTGCACGGCAGCCAAATTGGCTCGCAAACATGTAATCTGGTACAGCAAGGGTTTGCATGGCTCGGCTGAATTTCGGCAAGTATTCCAGACCCTGACCGACTGGCAGCAGATGCTTGATGTAGCCGCCGGCTATTTTCTAGGCTTGAGCGGGCATGTACACCAGCACATGATTGATCATGTCATTGAGCCTGTGTGCAGACCGGCCTCACAGGAGGCTTCGCATGCGATTTGAACAGGTTCCGCTGTCAATTTTACCGCTACCAATGTTATTGCTCGATAGCGAGGCGCGTGTATTGCAGGCCAATCTGTTGGCGCAGGAGGCTTTGTGTAAATCCAGTCGGCAATTGGTTGGGCATCACCTGTCCGATATATTTTCCCCTTCTGGCGAGGTTGAGCGGCTGTTATCACTGCTCACGCCATACGGTGGCGGTGTATCAGATCATCATGTCTGTATGCTGGATGGTGGTATGCCGGTATCGCTGCACCTGGGTATGCATGAGGGAGGGGTTGCCGCTATTTTTGTGCCGGAAGCACATCGCTCGGAGGTTGAGCGGCATGCCAAACGCCATGAAATGGCTGAAGCAGTGGCGCGAATCGCGCTGGAAATGGCGCATGAAGTGAAAAATCCACTGGCTGCGCTCAGAGGTGCCAGCCAGTGGTTGTCCGAGCAGGAGATGAATGCTGATGCCAAGGAGGCGGTTGAGCAGATGATTCACGGGGTGGATCGTATCCGCGACCGTATTGATGCTTTTTTGCAGGTCGGTCCGCGTGCGCCCGTGCAGATGGAGATGACCAATTTACACGCCCTGATTCAGGATGTTATCCCGAATCGCGAGGGTCAGTATCCGGAGGACATTTATATCAGCCGGGTGTTTGATCCCAGCCTGCCCGATATTCTGGCCCATCCGGCTCGTTTGCGGCAGGCCTTTGAAAACCTGTGGCAAAATGCACTGGAGGCGGCGGGGAGTAAAATTGAATGGCAGACGCGTATGGCACCGCTGGTACATCTGCCTGGCCATCAGGGTAAAGTCGTGGAAATCAGCATCACCAATGATGGCGCCATGATTCCTGAAGAATTGCAGGATCGTTTGTTCGAGCCCTATATCACAGGTAAACAGCGTGGCAGCGGCCTGGGGCTGGCGCAGGTTGAGCGAGTCATGCTGGAGCATGGTGGCCGGGTAAATGTGAAAAGTGAAAACGGTCGCACCACCATGACCCTGCAACTGCCGGTCAAGGCACTGGGTGACGGGTCGAATAAACCCGGGGAGAAACAGCTATGAAGGCTTTGATTATCGATGATGATGAAGGGATCCGCTGGGTTCTGGACAAGGTGCTACGTGAAGAAGGATTGACAGTGTTGCAGGCAGGTTCGATTGCTGAAGCGAAAACCGAACTGGCGAATCATGATAACATTAATATTGTATTCCTTGATGTGTATCTGCCCGATGGCAATGGCATGGATTTTCTTGCCACAGGCGCGATGCAAATGCCAGTGGTGTTATTAACGGCGGAAACCACGTTTGGCCATGCCGCCGAGGCTTATCGTATCGGCGCCATGGAATATTTGCCCAAACCGTTTGATCTGGGTGAAGTGCGCCAGCTGGTTCAGCGGGTACGACCGGTACAGGAACCGGCTATGGTCAAAACGAAAGGACAAAAAGACATGATTATCGGTCGTAGCCAGGCCATGCAAGATATGTTCCGTACGCTGGGACGCGTGGCAACCTCCGATTTAACCGTGCTCATTACCGGCGAATCGGGTACGGGCA
>JAUZQI010000162.1 GCA_030951095.1 Mariprofundus sp.
GATCACGGCCATGTTGAATACATACGCGAATGAGAGCCGTGTTTCCGTGGCTCTGATCATGGATCGATTGCAGCCCGGCCTGCAATTGCTCGAAGTGGGTGCAGGACTCTGTTTTACCAGCCTGTTTCTCAAGGCTGAAGGTTATCAAATCACCGCGCTGGAACCAGCCCTGGGTTGCTTCGGCATGTTCGAACAACTGAAAAATGCCATTCTTAAACACCATACTGCATTGCAACTCAAGGTTATCACTGTGCCGGCTCAACAATTGGACAGGAAGCAACACGGTCAGTTCGATCTGATTTTCAGCAACAATGTCATAGAGCATATTCCGGATTGGCAAACCGCCCTGACAGCCATGACATTCGTACTGTCAGGGCAAGGAAGCATGGTACATGCCTGTCCCAATTATTCAGTGCCCTACGAGCCGCATTACGGTGTCCCGGTTTTCCGCCGTCTGCCCGGATTGAGTCGTTTACTGTTTTTGTCTTCCCAAGCTGATGCTGAAATCTGGGACTCACTCAATTTCATTACCTGCAAAAATATAAGAAATTACTGCAACTCAAATAACCTTATATATTGTTTTAAAAAGGAATTATTATACAATGCACTAAAACGCATTGATGATGACCCGCTATTTAAGGAGCGGCATCAGGGATTCATTGCCGGCATAGCGACATTTGTAATGCGTAGTGGTTTGGGAGAATTAATTCGATATATTCCACCGGCCATGGCCACACCGATGATCGTCGAAATCAGCAAGCGAAAGGAAGCGTCCTGAGATGGCCCAAATTACATCCGGTTTCCGATCCATCTTTTCACACCCCGCCACCTATAATCTGGCTCAACGATTGGTCGGAGCTGAAAAAGCACGTCGCCAACTCGTTAATGATTATTTTCCGGCCATGGAAGGATTGCGCATGCTGGATATCGGTTGCGGCACTGCCGAGATTTTACAGCATTTACCCGATGATATGTCCTACTACGGCTTTGATGCTTCCGAAGCATATATTGGTAAAGCAGAACAGCGATTCGGCGTTCGAGGTACATTTCGGGCAGAACTGGTCAGGGAAGCCGTGCTGGACAATCTTGAACCGTTTGACCTGATTCTGGCTTTTGGACTACTGCATCATCTGGATGACAGTGAAGCCGATGCGCTGTTTAAACTGGCAGTGACGGCTTTGAAAGCCGGCGGAAAGCTCGTCACGATTGATCCGACCTACGTTGCCAGCCAACCTCCATTAGCACGCTGGATTATCAGCAAGGATCGGGGCCAAAATATCAGAAAACCTTCGGCCTATTCCGCACTGGCAAGCCAACACTTTCAGCAGGTCGCTACCTCTGTACGTCACGACCTGTTATACATCCCCTACTCCCATACCATTCTGGAATGCACCCCATAACTATTCCGCTTACGCTTCCGCCTTGTTAATCACATAGATTTGCTGAATACCAAAACCGCCACCTGAATATTCTTTCTCGATATCATAGAAGATTTTATTAATCGGATTGCTATAGCCCGGATAATTTTTCGGTTCTGTTACCAGCTCACGTAAAAAACGCGAACCCAGATAGTAAACAGAAGATATATCCAGCGCTTCGAATTCGAGATTGAGCTCAGTCAGGTAGGATTCCAGATTGCTTTTCTTGAAATAACGATTGAAATCGTGTTCAACAAGCGGTGGCAAATGAACCAGTGCGCGCATGGCATTGAGCAGCGACAATGGCTCCCAGAATGCCTCGGACAGAATTACCCTGCCACCTGGCCGGCATACCCGGATACACTCGCCAACGGCCAGCTTTTGCTCTTCCCATGTTGGCAGGTTAATCAGTGTTCTGGTCGTATAAACCACGTCGAAACTGTTGTCATCGAACTGGATGTTTTTGGCATTACCTACTTGAAAACTCAATTTATCTTTAGCGGGATGTTTTTCTCTGAGCTTGTTGGCTTCGCGTACCATGGCTTCACTGAAGTCGATCCCCGCAATCGTGGCTGCCCCTCGCTCAATCTGATGAAATGTGGAAAATCCATTCGCACAACCAACATCAAGCACATCGTCGCCTTCCATAATACGGGAACCGATAGCATCAATCTCCAGGTTGATCATATGATAATCGCCCCAGCTTGCATCGTGTTCGGCACCGTGTTTATCTGCTTGTGATGTCCAGAATTCCAGAATGTGTTCGCCCATGATGATTATCCTTCTGTGCTTGGCCTTTAATGATTCAAAAGTCGGCGAAATATAGCAACAGAGACGAGGATTTGCTATCGGTACAGACTGAATGACGTATAAGGAATACCTATCCGGAGTGTTCTTAATCGAAAAAACTGTGTTACCATTTGGCCTATGCCTCATATCTCGGTCATCATCCCTGTTTACAAAGCTGAAAGCTGCCTGAACGAACTGTATCGTCGCTTGACGGCAGCGCTGGAGAGCATCAGTACTGATTTTGAATGTATTCTGGTCGAGGATTGTGGCGGCGACCGATCCTGGGAGATTATTGGAGAACTCGCCAAAAAGGATCCCCGCATTAAAGGTATCCAGTTCAGCCGCAACTTCGGACAGCATTACGGCATCACCGCCGGTATCGATCACGCCAGCGGTGACTGGATCGTGGTTATGGATTGTGATCTGCAGGATGCGCCGGAGGAGATCCCGAGATTGTATGCCAAAGCTCAGGAAGGCTTTGATATGGTGCTGGCCCGACGCGGCAAGCGACAGGATCCGGCCCTGAAACGCTTGCTATCGTGGGGCTTCTACAAGGTTTTCGCCTACCTGGCAGAAATTGATTACGATGCTGAAGTTGGCAATTTTCGGATCATTTCGCGACGGGTAGCAGACAATTTTCGAAACATGCGTGAAAAACTCAGATTTTTCAGTGGTATCATTGACTGGATGGGGTTTCCGGCTGCCAAAATTGATGTCAAACATGCGCCCAGCCTGCATGGGAAATCCACCTACACCTTCAAAGCATTAATGAAACTGGCCATTGATACGATTCTGGCCTATTCGGACAAACCACTGCGGATGTCTATTAAATTCGGTTTCGCCATTGCCGCTGTCGCCTTTGTGGCCGGGTCGGCCCTGCTTGTTCAGGCCCTGATTTACGGGTCACCGGTAACCGGTTGGAGCAGTCTGATTGTCTCCCTCTATTTTCTTGGCGGCATCATTATTGCAAATCTGGGGATTATCGGCATCTATCTCGGTAAAACCTTCGATGAAACGAAAAAAAGACCCTTGTACATCATTCACGAAACCACCTTTGAACAGCCCAAAAAATAGGCTGACCGTATGTTTTCTGTTGCTGGTAATGCCGTGAATTTCAACACAGTAAAAGTTCTGACCCTGCTGGCGGCTTTGTTCATGCTACTGCCCCTGCCGATCATGCAATACGTTGGCGAAGAGGGGTTGATGGCGGTTAAATCCTACGAGATGTTTGTACGTAATGACTTGCTGCACCCCTCTATTCTGGGCATGATCTGGCCGCATTCGCCGCTCTGGCACTGGCCGGTGATTGCCATCAGCAAGCTCATTGGCTGGGAACATGTTGATGTAGCTGTACGGCTCGTTTCAGTCATTGCTTCGTGGTTGACTGCGCTGACGGTGGGCCTGATGGCCAGCTGGTTATTCGGCCAACGTCAGGCTTATGCTGGCTGGCTGGCTGCTCTGGTTTATCTGAGTATGGGCGAAGTTGCTTTCTGGTATGGCTGGCTGGGTTATGTCGATGCCACTTTCGGGCTGTTTATTTTTGCCGCTATTGCATCGTTGTGGCGGGCCATTGCGGATGAAAAACTCACATGGTTCATATTATCCCTGCTGTTTATTTCACTGGCTTTCATGACCAAGAATATCACCGCCTACGTGTTATACGGTGCTTCGGGGCTGGTTCTGTTATGGCAATTGAACCGTTGGCACATGCTAAAAAAACCATTATTTCTGCTTGCCGGTATGCTGGCGCTGTTGGTTCCCGTATTGTGGCAATCATTCATCGTACCAGCCGGTGCCAATACAGCTACCACCACCATCAATGATGTGTTACGCAATTTTACCGGTTATGGTCTGTTGGCATTTATCAAACACTGGCTGAGCTTTCCCCTGGTATTCCTGTTTCGCGCCCTGCCCGTCTCATTACTACTGGTTTGGCTATGGCTGCGTCGTAAACATCATTTCAGACTGGATCCAACGTTACAGACACTCTCTCTGGTATTGCTAATCTGCTTTCTGCCTTTCTGGATATCGGCAGGAGCTACACCGCGTTATCTGGTGCCCCTGTATGGTCTGGTCGCCCTGTTACTGACCGGGCTCATGTTACAACTGGAGCAGGCTCGACTGAAACAAGCCATCTTGTTGATTGCATTGATTGTAATAGTCAAAATCCCCTACAGTTTAGGTATTCTACCCTATATCAAAGACTGGAGGCCGGAACGTGACGTCAAAATTGTGGCCCATGAAATTATACAGCGCACCATGAATGCACCACTCCGAACACAAAACGATGTCGCAACAGGCCTGGCAATCGCAGCCTATATCGATGTTTGGCGGCAACAACGCCCGCCCATCCACTGGTATAATGGCAAGGAATCCGGCGTGTTTATTTTAGCTGAAGTGGAAACGCCAA
>JAUZQI010000163.1 GCA_030951095.1 Mariprofundus sp.
TAGTGCCAGCTTGAATGCCTTCAAAACAAAGACGGATCCTCAACTGGGTGCCAATTTTCAGACCAATACGGTTGGTGGCGGCATAGCTTTTGGTGTACCGATCAGGCACAACATGTCTTACGGCATCAACTACCAGTTTAACAGTACCGACTTGTCAAACGTGCCAATTGGTGCGTCATTGTTCCAGCGGGCTCAAATAGGTCGACAAACGGTTGGCGAGTTGACGCAATCGTTGACCTGGGATTCCAGAGATCGCTTCATGGCAACGAGCCTTGGACATGTGGATAGCGTTAGTTTTGGAGTTGCAGGACTGGGTGGGAATGAAAGGTTTCTGGAAACGGCTGTTTCCAGCCGGTGGTATTTCCCCTTTGGCGAAAAAGAAAATATTGTGTTGAATCCATCATTCGGATACAAGTCGATCCGTGGTTTCTCCGGCCATGATATCCCGCTCTATCGGCGCTATTCTTTGGGTGGCATTGGCAGTATGCGAGGTTTTGATTCTCTGGGCATTACGATTATAGACCCGAATACGAACGAGGCAGTTGGCGGCGATAATCAAATCACAGCATCTGCCAACCTGTTTTTTCCACTGCCTTATGTACAGACTGAAGGGATACGCGGGCTCTTTTTTGTTGATGCCGGGATATTGTGGGGCTCAGCATCGGCGACGGTTGGTGCGGTCACAATTAATGTACATGAACCATTTTCTTTATCCAGAGTCCGCTATACGGCAGGGTTTGGTATCGAATGGATTTCACCCATAGGTCCGGTTGGCTTGACTTGGGCATTCCCGATCAGAACAGTACCGGGTGACCGTGAAAAGAGTTTTGAATTTGCCATAGGATCAACATTTTAGCTTAAATAACATGACAGCAGAGGAGAACGGCATGATTAAAAAAATGAATATAAAGGCTATACTGATATCAATGGGCGCAGTATGTATTTTTGGGATGGCGTCAGTTCAGGCTGCTGAATTGAAAGTCGGTTATATTGATATTAAAACTGCCCTGGAAAGTACAGCTGAATACCAGCAAGGCATGAAACGGTTGAAAGCACTGAGTGAAAAAAAAGTGAAGGCGTTGAAAGCGCTGAAAGAACAAATTACTCAGGGTGAAAAAGAACTTATGGGGCAGTCTCTGGCAGTATCGCAGGAGAATATGACCCAGAAAAAGCAAGAACTGAATGAAATGGTTAAAAAATTCAAGCGCATGCAACAGGATGCGCAGGAAGAACTGGCTGCTGAGAAGAATCGGATGGATCTTGCCAGTATGTCAAAATTCCAGAAGGTTATGACAGCCTATGGCAAACAAAATCATTTTGATTTACTCATGCCCAAGCCGGTTTTTATCTATGCCGATCCGAAACATGATGTGACAGGTGCTATCATCAAGTTGCTGGACTCGAAAAAATAAGCAAAAGTTTAGATGAAAGTATTCTCCCTTTTCGAAATCGCCGAGATGGTAAACGGTAGTGTCGAACGGTTTGGGGAAGATGTGGCGAATATTCGCATCACTGGCATCAATACGCTAAGCGCGGCCGGAGATGCGGAGATTTCATTTCTGGCCAATAAGCACTACAGGCATGATCTGCTGAATACAGAGGCTGCAGCTGTATTGCTGGCACCCGATAATGATGCTCCCGACCACTGCGCGGTCATTCGTGTTGCGGATCCTTATCTGGCATTTACATTGTTACAGCGCTTTTTTTATCCGCCATCCGTTCCCAATGGGCAGCGCCAAGTAAGTGCTGTGATTGATCCTTCAGCGCTATTGGCGGATGATGTTGAAGTGGCTGCAAATGCAGTGATTGGTGCAAATGCACATATCGGATCGGGAACAATCATTGGCGCCGGCTGCGTGATCGGTGCTGGTGTGAAAATCGGAGAACGCTGTTTGCTGCATGCCAATGCAGTGGTTTGTACTGATTGTGTGTTGGGCAATGATGTTCTGTTACAGGCTGGGGCAGTGATCGGTTCGGATGGTTTTGGTTATGCTTGGGACGGTGCACAGCATTTGAAAATTCCACAGGTTGGCAGGGTGATTCTTGAGGATGATGTTGAAATTGGCGCGAACACCTGTATTGATCGTGGCGCCATTAGTGATACCGTGATTGAACGTGGTGTCAAACTCGATAATCAGATTCAGATAGCTCATAATGTTCGTGTTGGGGCCTACAGCGTGATGGCCAGTCAGGTTGGCGTTTCCGGTTCAACACAGATAGGAAAGGGCTGTCAGTTCGGTGGACAGGCCGGATTGGCAGGGCATATCAACGTGGGAGATGGTGTGAAACTGGCAGCTAAATCCGGTGTGATGTCGGATTTAGCTGCCGGCGGAACCTATGCCGGAGCACCGGCCATGCCGCACCGTTTATGGCTAAAGATTTCAGCACTGACATTGAAGTTACCTGAAATATGGAAAACGCTGCGTAGCCGCTAAATAGAACATGAAACAGATATATTCAGGGAGTATTCGATGGCTGAATTAAATATCGACGAGATTATGCAACGTTTACCACACCGGTACCCATTTTTGCTGATTGACCGTATTGTTGAGTTTGAGAAAGAAAAATCGATCAAGGCACTCAAAAATGTAACATTTAATGAACCGCAGTTTGCCGGCCATTTTCCCAAACACCCGGTTATGCCCGGGGTGTTGTTGATTGAGGCCATGGCTCAGGCCGGAGGCATGCTGGCATTCCAGTCGGTTGAAGATGATCGGGAATATCTGGTCTATTTTACCGGCATTGATGGTGTGCGATTCCGTAAGCCGGTTCGGCCAGGGGATCAGGTGATTTTCGAACTCACCTGCCTGCGCCGGCGCGGCATGATGTGGAAATTGCGCGGTCAGGCTTTTGTTGATGGTGCATTGGTGTGTGAAGGGATATTGACGGCAACACTGATACCGCAAGAAGAAGCATGAGTTCTCTGATCCATCCCACTGCTATCATTGAGGATGGTGCCCAGCTTGGTTCAGACGTGAGAGTAGGGCCCTACTGTGTGGTTGGTGCCGATGTGCGAACGGGTAATCACTGTCAGTTGATGTCACATGTGGTGGTGAGTGGTCACACCAGCATAGGCAGTGGCAACCGGGTTTTCCCGTTCACCTCGATTGGTCAGATTCCCCAGGATTTAAAATATCACGGCGAGGCCTCCGAAGTTATTATTGGGGATAACAACCAGATCAGGGAAAATGTGACCATCAATGCCGGAACTGAAGGCGGAGGTATGGTGACCCGCATCGGCAGTGATAATATACTCATGGCTTATACCCATGTCGCACATGACTGTACTCTTGGCAATCGCATTGTATTGGCCAACTGCGCTACATTGGCCGGCCATGTAGAAGTGGATGATGGTGCCATTATTGGCGGCTTGTCTGCTATTCAGCAGTTTGTGCGTATTGGCCGGCTGGCCATGGTCGGTGGTATGTCCGGCGTAACCAAGGATGTGGCCCCGTTTACACTGCTGGCCGGTGGTTATCGCGCGGGTTTGAGCGGGTTGAATATCATTGGACTCAAACGACACGGGTTTTCCCTAAAACAGGTGGGGCGTTTAAAGGAAATCTATCGTCTGTTACTGCAGGAAAGTGGCAGGCGTGAAGAACGGCTGCTTGAGGCTGAATCGTTGCTGTCTGAAGATGATGCAGATGGTCGCCATATGATTGAATTTATCCGTTCAGCGAAACGAGGCCTGATGATGCATGGCCGCGACTGAATGATGAATAAAATTGGTTTAATTGCCGGCTATGGTCATTTTCCGCTGGAACTGGCCAAGGCATTACAGGTGCAGGGCAAAGAAGTTCACGTTGTGGCAGCCCGAGAAGAAACTTCTCCCGACATAGAAAAATTAACTACTTCAACATGTTGGCTGCATGTCGGCCAGATCGGGGGCATGATCAAGGTATTCAAAAGCGCCGGTGTTGAGCAGGTCGTTATGGCCGGAAAAGTGCGCAAGTTACATCTGTTTCGCAATTTTCGACCGGATTTGACTGCCATGAAAGGGTTGATGCGTTTGAAAGACCGGCGTGATGATTCGATTCTGAATACAATTGCTGACCTGCTTGCCGAGAGTGGTTTGACGTTGATCGATCAGACGCTTTATGCCGGTGATATGCTGGCTGGTGCGGGGCACCTGGCTGGTCCTGCGATAAAAAACCGGCATGCTGACATTCAGTTCGGTTTTGAGCAGGCCAAAGGTGTTGCTGGTCTGGATATCGGCCAGACCGTTGTTGTACAGGATCAGGCGGTTCTTGCAGTAGAAGCTATAGAGGGTACCGATGAGACGATCAAACGCGGTGGAAGTATGGGTAGCGGAACGGCGGCCGTGATCAAGGTGTCCAAGCCGGATCAGGATCTCCGTTTTGATGTGCCGGCTGTGGGGCCGGATACACTGGAAATGATGAAAGATTCAGGTTGCACATTACTCGCAATTGAAGCAGGAAAAACCTTAATGATTGAACGCCAGAGTTTTTTTGAGCTTGCCGCAAAGTACAAGATATCCATATTTGGAATCGCAGCTCAGTGATGGTTTGAAGCATAAGATGTTTTGTCGGTGAGTCGTTTCTTTGTCAGTGCGGGGGAAACTTCGGGTGATTTGCATGGGGCTACGGTCGTTGCCGAACTGACGCGACGATATCCAGAGGCTGAAATTGTCGGCATTGCCGGTGAACAGATGCTACATCAGGGCTGTGTTGCACTACATCATATGCACGAGTTGAATGTTATGGGTATTATTGATGTGCTGCGGTCACTCTCCCGCATTCGTCAAATCGAACAATCTGTCATGGGTTGGTGTACGGAACAAAAACCCGATGTGGCCGTGCTGGTCGACTTTTCCAGTTTTCATATGCGTTTGGGACGCCAGCTCAGGCAACACGGCATTCCGGTTGTTCATTTTATTGCCCCCAAGCTCTGGGCATGGGGCAGCTGGCGGGTTTCCAGGTTGAAAAAATCTCAGGATCGGCTGGCATGCATTCTTCCCTTTGAACCCGAGTGGTTTAATGATCGAGGTATTTCACATGCAGCTTATGTCGGTAATCCGAGCGCCGTTGCCTGTATTGATGGTTGGTCGGCTATGGAACTAAAGCAACAGCTTGGTGTGGAGAGTCATCGGCCGCTACTGGCATTATTGCCAGGCAGCCGTCCTCAGGAGATCAGGGTTCATGTCCCGATTCTTGCAGAAACGCTGACACAGATCCGGAAATTGATACCGCAACTGGCATGTGTTGTTCCGATTGCGCCTGGCGTGGATTTGGATGCACTGCAACTGCTGTGGAAACAGGGGGCAAAACCGATTCGACGTACGGATGAAGATTTTGCCCTTCGTGCCGATGCGGCTGTGGCGGTCTCCGGCACGGCTACACTGGAGCTGGCTTTGTGGGATACACCGACTGTCTTGATTTACAAAGCTTCCTGGCTCATGGTTTTTCTGGCCAGACGACTGGCAAATATTCGCTGTGCAGGGCTGGCCAATATTATTCTGGGCGATCGACCGGTCATGCCGGAACTGATTCAGGAAGCATGCACCGTGGACAATATTTTTGCGGAAGTCCTGCCGCTGTTGCGCGATGAGTTGGTCGTACAACGGCAGCGCGGTGAATGTGCTAAATTGCGCACGCTGTTGGGAAATCAGCAAGCTGCTGTAGGGGTTGCTGATATGGTTGATGAACTGATCAAATAATCATATATACTATCATCAGGCAACGTGCTGATAGTTTCCGTTTCCTTAACAGAAGGCAAGTCAGAGACTGATGCGCAATGTGTGCTGGATTGTCGGCATGAATATGTTTTCATGGTTGGTTCACGCTTATCTAATCACGCGCCTTTATGATTCGCGTTGTCCGGAGTGGTCTTCCCTCCCCTCCCTCCTGATTCACTCCGGGCGCAAGTTTGTTTCTCTTGATGGAGTGCAAAAAAAGGTCCCGGCCCCCTCCCGGGGCCTTTTTATTTGGTTCAGAGGGGGTGCCGCCGGGGTATGTCAGTTTCAAGCAGACGAATACCTTCGGGTTCAATGCCAATGTGTTTCTCTTTGTACAATGCCCCGACCGCTTTTTTATACATTTTTTTGCTAACCGCGAAATGTTTCTGGATTTCGGCTGGCGAACTTTTGTCGGTAACGGGGATAAAACCGTTATTTTTTCTCAATTTACGTATGATGATCTGTGCGATATCGGCAGTCTTTTCGCTTGCTTTCAGGTGCAGGCAGAGATCGATTCGAGCATCTTCTCGGATATTCTTGATAAAACCGTCTAACCGTTGTCCCCGGTGCAGAGGCCGAGCGACTTCGTTGTGATGCAGGAGCCCCCAGTGAGTGTCGTTGATAATAACCTGATATCCAAGTTCACTTTTATTGGCGATAAACATAGAAACCTTTTCGCCGGCTACGAATTCGCTTTCAGATTCGCTGTGTAGAAAATCATCCAGTCGGGCTGAGCCGACAATGCGATCACTGTCTTCATCGGTATAGATGCGTACCACATAGAATTTCCCCTCTTCCATACGTGGCTTCTGCTCGGCGAATGGAACCAGTAGATCCTTTGGTAGTCCCCAGTCCAGGAATGCCCCCATTCGAGTGACATCGGCCACCTTAAGTAACGCAAACTCACCAACCATGGCATACGGCTTTTCGGTAGTGGCGATCAGACGATCCTCGGAATCGCGATAGATGAATACCTCCAGCTCATCTCCGATATGGCACGGAACCGGAACATAGCGAATCGGCAGCAGAATTTCGCCCACCTCATTGCCGTCCAGATAAACACCGAAATCGAGTTCCTTGACCACTTTTAATCTGTTCAATCGTCCTGTTTCAGTCATCAATACCCCATTCATTCGCAATCATGCGGATCATAATCTGCAGGTCATGCTTTTGCATGCATCACAAAAATCGTGCTGGTGTGTTGTTAAGACCCACGTAAGCTTGCACCATGGGACGGATTCTACTTTCTATTGCTTATCGGGTTTGTTTTAATGTCCGGCATTGAGTATGACTGAAATTGCTGTTGCACTGGTACATCATCCTGTTTTAAATCGTTTTGGCGAAACAGGCACGACTGCGATTACCTCGATAGATGTGCACGATTTTGCCCGTACCTGCGCATTCTATGACGTCGGCCCGGTATATCTGGTGCATCCGGCTGCCGGCATGCATGCGCTGATTCATGATATGACGCATTACTATTTGGATGGTACAGGTGGCGAGAGGAATCCGGCTCGTCGAGAGGTGTTACAGGCAATTCGGTGTGTAAATTCAGTGCAGGAAATCCAGCAGGGGGACAATTATCAGCTCTGGTATACTTCGGCTACTCCGACTGGAAACAACAGTATTGATCCTTCTATATTGCTGGAAATAGAAGGAAAACACCTGATTGTATTCGGTACCGGATGGGGGCTTGATGTTGAAAATATGCCGAAAGAAAATGGATGGTTGTCACCCATCGAAGGTATCGGTAAAGTGCGCCACCTTTCTGTCAGGGCTGCCTTGGCGATTTATCTGGATCGGCTGAGGAAAGTTAAATAAAATTTGATGGAGTGAGCTTCGGAGGCAAAAAGCAATGCGTGCACTGGATGATGTAACCAAGGATCAGTTACGTGACGATATCCCGTCATTCCGCGAAGGTGATACTGTTCGTGTGAATGTCCGTATTATTGATTTTAAGGATAGCAAGAAGGGCGTGGTTAAAACCGAACGTTTGCAGGCCTATGAGGGCGTAGTGATTGCGCGCCATAACAAGGGAATCTCAAGCAGTTTCACTGTGCGTAAAATTTCAAGCAATGTCGGCGTTGAACGTGTGTTTCCTCTGCACTCACCAATGCTGGAAAGCATTAAGGTGATACGTCATGGACGTGTGCGCCGTGCCAAGCTTTATTATCTGCGTGAATTGCGTGGTAAGGCGGCACGTATCCGCGAGCATCGTTTCTAAAAATAGTCGTTTTGGTGATTGGGAAGGCGACACTGTCGAAGGCAAAAAGGGAAGTGGTGGCGTAGCTACCCATGTGGAGCATAGTAGTCGATATCTGATTGCTGCACGCCTGATAGATAAAACAGCCAACACATTCACTATTCAAACAAACAAAGCTTTCAGGGTGGTTCCTCATGCACTCAGGCACACCCTAACTCTGGATAATGGGAAGGAAAATACGTATTTTCAAACAGTAGAAAAGAAAACCGGACTCACTGTTTATTTTGCTGACCCGTATTCATCCTGGCAACGTGGTTTAAATGAAAATACAAACGGTTTATTGCGACAGTATTTCCCTAAAGGCAGTAGCTTTGAAGACATGACTGACGAAGAACTTGCCGAGGCGGTTAGAAAGATTAATCATCGACCAAGAAAGTGCCTCGGATATCGAACACCTCATGAAGTCTTCAACTCAGCTAAAAGTGGTGCACTTGCAACTTGAATCCACCCCTTACCATCTGGAAGTTTCGCAGCTTTAACTTGCATATCTGTTGTAAGCGCCATGATTACCACCCTTGTGACGGGTTATATGTTAACATGGTTCAACCTACGCTCATTTAACCCGTGCCTCAACCAGTGCCACAACACGGGTTTTATTGGGACATAGTTCTCCTTAGTGACACAGCAGAAAAGAAAAAACCCAGCAATCATAAAGACTACTGGGTTTAGTGATGCACCTTGAGATGCTTATATGGTGGCGCTTCAGGGACTCGAACCCCGGACACACGGATTATGATTCCGTTGCTCTAACCAGCTGAGCTAAAGCGCCGTGAAGGTCGCGCATTTTAGGGAGAAGAGTCTTTGCGTCAATGCCCGATTCACTTAGCTTGCTAGCTCTCATCGCATTCGCCGGCTGGCTTTGCTATCGTTCGCTCTTGGCCATGGACATTGCCGTTTCGAGGACATGTGCGTTAAGGGGAAAAGATTGAGTTCTTCAGATCATAAAGCAAAACGTATTCTTTCCGGCATGCGCCCGACCGGTCGCTTGCATTTGGGGCATTATAAAGGTGTGCTGGAAAACTGGCTTAAAT
>JAUZQI010000164.1 GCA_030951095.1 Mariprofundus sp.
TGGAAAGATAGGTGCAAACAGGATTCCTAGCTCGTTTTTTAAAAAGGTACAACCCATCTTTTGAAGAGCCAGAATATAAATGGCGTTATTATAGCCAGAAAAAATCCAACCAAAAAAATGATGCTCATTGAGTCAGTATCTGAAAATCTAGGTAGATATGATTTAAGTAGATTTTTTACTGAGGGAGCCAGAAGCTTTGTTAAATATTGATATGATAGGATTGAAAAAACAATCAGAATTACAAGTCCATCAAGAAAGTAAAATCGCTGTCGAAGAATTTCAATTATTTTAGAGTCCCCGATAGGGGATCCGTAAACCCCTCGCCTTTAGGCGACGGACAGGTAGCGTAATGATGTATGCAGGACTATAAGAATGGCAGTCACACAGTTTGGGATTGTAAATACCATTTGGTATGGACGACGAAATATCGTTATCCGATTCTAGAGGGCGATGTAGGAGCGCGTTGCAGGGAGCTTCTTCGAGAGATATCGCGTAGCAAGGAAATGCTAATCTATGCGGGTTCAATCAATCGAGATCATGTGCATATGCTAATAGGCATCCCTCCGAACTTGTCAGTATCGAGAGCGGTTCAATACTTAAAAGGCAAAAGCTCCCATAAGCTTCTATCAGAGTATCAGCATTTGAAGAAGCGATATTGGGGCCAACACTTGTGGGGTAGGGGCTATTGGGTTTGCACAAGCGGGAATGTGACGGATGAAGTATGGAAAGAGTACATTAAGAATCAGAAGCCGCCGCACCCGGATGATGACTTTGAAGTGGTGTAGTCAGTCGGCCGGAAGGCCGACCAATCACCGGCTTTCAGCCGTACAAGGAAGCCACCGGCTTTAGCCGGTGGTCATTCACGGGTAAAAATGGTTGAGGATAATATTCCTCCTGAAGATATTGGTGAGATACATGATTCTGCCATTGGCAAACTGATTGCATCCTCTGAATTAAGCGCTGACAGAATACGTGCCGCATCGCTTCCGCTCATGCAACTGCTCATGGCTTATGGTCTTGCTTTCAGAGAGAGTCAAATCAGGAAAGAGATGGAGCAGTCGCTTATAGAAAGTGAAAAGCAATATCGCGAGCTTTTTAATCAATCGCATGATGTGATCTTCATCCTTAATCCCGCCGATAGAAAAATCGTTGAAGTGAACGACAGGGTGGAGACGATGTTCGGTTATGCGCCGAGCGAGCTTAAATGTCGCCCGATGGCTGATCTGTATCCCGATGAAGCGCCAGAATTCATGACCTTCTTCTCGGAAGTCATCCAGAACGGGCATGGGCAAACCGATATGCTGACCTGTCGGACTAAATCCGGAGAAAAGCGACATGCTGATATGTCCGCATACCTGATAGAAGCTGGCGGAAAAACCTTGGCCGTCTCGACCGTTCGCGATATTACCGAGAGCAAGCTGGCCGAGGAAGCTTTGAAGAAAAGCCGCGAGAAATTAAGGGTAAGCCTGATTGGCAGCGTTGTGGCTATATCCAGGCTAGCGGAAGCCCGCGATCCGTACACGGCCGGCCATCAACAACGAGTATCGCAACTTTCCCGTGCCATTGCGCAGGAGATGAGACTAAAAACAGAACAAATTAATGGGCTCAGAATGGGTGCATCCATTCACGATATTGGCAAGATCTACCTGCCGTCAGAAATTTTGGCTAAACCGACGGAATTGACCGACATCGAATACGAGTTGATCAAAACCCATACCCAAGTCGGTTATGATATCCTGAAAGATGTTAAATCCCCCTGGCCCTTGGCGGACATTATCTATCAGCATCATGAGCGTCTGGACGGAAGCGGCTACCCGCTGGGGCTGAAGGGTGATGAAATCTGTCTGGAAGCGAAGATTGTGGCCGTAGCTGATGTTGTTGAGGCCATGAGCAGCCATCGGCCCTACCGCGCTGCACTGGGTTTTGATGCAGCATTACAGGAAATCGAAACATATCGCAGTCAGTGGTTTGAGCCTGCTGCCGTGGATAGCTGTCTGAGACTCTTCAGAGAAAAGAGGTTTTCTTTCGAAGGCGATAGCTTTCAAAGGAAATAAGGAGTCAGTTTACCTATACTTATGACTGCCGCCTATTGATCGGGATGATTTCCGCACATTCTTTTAGACTATCCAGATAATAAAATCAGTGGTGAACTGAATACATGCATGGCTGGGTTTGGGGGCTCGGTGCGTAAGCCGCTGTCTTTGTTCTTGCCGAGAGCCATTCCTGACAAGGCGTTAGCTGTTGCCGGAATGTTGCTGTTTGTCCGTATCTTCAGGCTGGTCGGGTTCACAGGCAGGAAAGGTGATGGTGAATGTGGTTCCCTTTCCCTCCTCGCTTTCCACGCCAATGGCGCCATCGTATTTATTCACAATCTTCTGCACAATATACATGCCAAGCCCTTCGCCTTCATCCGGGCCTTTGGTGGTGAAGAAGGGGTCGAATATTTTTCCGATATTCTCCTTTGTGATGCCGTGCCCCATATCTGTGATGCGGATGCAGACCTGATTTTTTTCAAGACTGGTATTTACATCCAGAATACCCTCACCCGACATGGCCTGCATGCCGTTGCGGATAATGTTGAAAAATACCTGCTTTATCTCTTCGTGGGTGGCGGTTATTTTGGGCACAGGCGCAAAGTCCTGGCGGATTTCAATCAGGTCATCCAGACGTGAAATTCGCGCCATGGTAATGGCGTCAGTGAGCTTTTCATGCACGTCGATTTTATCCAGTTCCTTGCGGCTGGCGGGGCGGGTGTATCCCGACAGGTTTTTTACGATGACGGCAATCTCTTTGGCGTACTTGAGAATATCCTGGCCATATTCATTGCATTCCGCGATATCCTTTTCATCGCGAATCGCCTCGGCCATGCTTGAAATAACATATAGAGGATTGTTTATTTCGTGCCCGATGCCGCTGGCCATGGTGCCGATGGCGGCCACTTTTTCTGACTGAATCAGCCGTTCCAGCACCTGTTCTTTCTCGTCCTGACTCTTGATTAACGCCTTATCCCGTTGCTTGCGTTCGGTGATGTCGCGAATAATACCGGTGAAGAATTGACCATCACTGGCTTGCCATTGCGCCAGCGAGAGTTCCAGCGGAAATTCGTTGCCGTCCTTACGCAATCCGGCAAGCTCAACGGTTTTACCTATCACATGCGGCACTCCGCCAGCCGCCACCCTTGATAAACCTTCGCCATGCAAGTGACGGAAGCGTTCCGGCATTAACAGCGTCAGGGGCTGACCCTGAATTTCAGCCTCGGTATAGCCGAACAATTTCTCTGCCGCCGCGTTCCAACCCACGATACCGCCGCTTTCAGCGCCGGAGATGATAGCATCGTTGGCCGATTCAGTGACTGCGCGGAAATGCTGTTCGCTACCCGTTAATTTTTCTTCCAGCGTGCTTATGTATTGGCGCAGTTGAATTCGCATCTCATCAAACTCACCGGCGAGATCCTCAATTTCATCGCCGGTATGGATGGATAACGGTTTGCTCAAATCGCCGGCGGCAATGTTGCTTGCGCCATCCCGCAGCTTGCGAATGGGTTGCACAATACGGCGGCTGGCGTAATAGCCCATGCCAATAAGCAGGATAATGGCAAGCAGCCCGGCGAGGGCTACGCCAAACAGGAGGTTGCCGATCGGCGCAAAGATTTCCTGAGAATCCTGCCAGACGAACATGTGCCAGGATTCGCCTTTTTGTAGCAACGTATTCATGCCTGCCAGCGGCGCATGCCCGATAATGGAAAATACAAATGCGCCGTGGCCGTCATTTTCGGCGGTGATCCAGCCGGGCTGATGTTTTGTGAGTCGATCAATAAAGGTGTGTGACTGGTCTTCGATATGGCTGCCTGTTTCCAGTAAGGGGCAACTGATGATCGAGCCGTGATCATCGATAATCATGACATGGCCGGTGTCGCCGAAGCGGATCGGGTGGGTGAGTGGCGTCAGCAATTTATTGATATCGTAGGTGCGGTGAAACCATCCGGCAGGTACGGTCTCGCCTTCATCCAGATCAAGCATGGGCGTTGAAATATGGAGTTGATAATTTTGCGTGGCGCTGTTTGTTTCCAACCAGACCATCGCCTTATGCGCCATGGCGGTGTCTGCGGTTTTCCCCTCAGGGCCTCCCGCTTCAGGACCGGTAATCCACGATCTTTGAAGGCTGGCGTGTGTCTCCGTATCTTCGCCGTGGTGTGGCCAGTCAAACGGGACAATGCTGGAATCCTGATGATGGAACGGATGACCAAGCGTTTGAATCACAAACCCGTCTTTCGCCTGATGCGCCAAAATGCGGTCAACAGTGAGGATGCGCTGGATTTCGGCATCCACTTTGGCAGCGCTGTCTTCAGCCAATACCTGAAAGCTTGCGCCAATCACTTCCTGCAGTTCGCCACGGCCAATGTAATAAGTGCCTGAAAGGCCGATCGCAAGGGGAATCATGCCGACGCCGAGCATGGCGAGAATCAGCTTTCCGGAAAGTCCAAGGCGGCGTGCTTTGTGCTGCATGATCTATGCGTGAATCATTGCGAAGCCCGAAAATGGTAGTTGCTTTTTAACTGCCCGTGCTTCAAAATTTGAACCTTGAAAGACATAAAAATCATACAATTCGTGTCTTTCACGATGGAAAAAACCCCCCATGATTTTTTATCCGGTATAACCTATAACTCGTTAAAAGTTAAAGGCCATTGCTGGATAAATGCAGGTGTGGTGATCATGTTTATAAGGCTAATCGGGGAGGCAAAGTAAATCAATGATCCAAGTTGAACATGTAACAAAAGACTATGGTCAGTTTCGCGCCATTGACGATATCAGTTTCACGGTCAATAAAGGCGATATCATGGGGTTTCTCGGGCCTAACGGGACAGGGAAAACAACGGTCATGCGCATGCTGACCTGCTTTTTTCCGCCCACGCAGGGAAAGCTGATGGTGGCGGGCTATAATTGCTTTGAGGAATCACTCAACGTGCGCAAAAAAATTGGCTATCTGCCGGAGCGCGTGCCGCTTTACGCCGATATGACGGTGTCCGACTATCTTGATTTTGTGGCGGGCATCAAGGGCATGCGCAGCAAAGAGATTAAGGGAAAAGTCGGTCAGGTGATGGATGATTGCGGTCTTGCCGATGTGAATCGTAAACTGATCAGCGATATTTCGAGGGGGTACCGCCAGCGTGTCGGTATTGCTCAGGCGCTGGTCAATGATCCGGAAGTGTTGATTCTTGATGAACCGACAGTGGGCCTGGATCCGCAACAGATTAAAGGCATCAGAAAACTCATCAAGGATCTGGCCGGCAGACATACCGTGATTTTGAGTACGCATATTCTGCCGGAAGTGAGTATTCTCTGTAACAGGGTGGTGGTGATTAACAAGGGGAGGGTGGCCGCCGTTGATAGTCTGGATAACCTCATTTCCGCAGGCACGGACAAGATGTTTATGCGCATCAATGGCGATCAGCAGGCGATTATGGCCGCACTGGAACAACTCGATTGCACCGCGTCTGTTCAACAAGGGGAAAACGATTCCAAAGAAGAGGGCGGTTTTATTATCGCGCTGGATGATGAGAAACAGAGCAGCAAGCGCATGCATGCCATGATTGAGGAAAACGGCTGGAATATTGAGGAAATGCGCCCGATGGAAACGAATCTGGAAGATGTCTTTATCCAACTGGTCACAAAGGAAGGCAAATGAATATCAGAAGTATTGGAATCATTTACAATCGGGAGCTTAAATCCTATTTCAGCTCATTGACCGCGTATGTGGTGATCGTCATGTTTTTGCTGATCGCCGGTTATTTGTTCGCGGCGCAGCTGACAATGTTCGCAGATATCAGTTTTAAGGCGCAGACCGATCCGATGCTGGCCAAGCAATATCAATTGCTGAATATCACTGAAACGGTGGTCAGGCCGGTGTTCGGCTATATCAGCATTATCATGTTGCTGATGACGCCACTGTTGACCATGCGTTTGTTTTCGGAGGAGAAAAAAACAGGCACCATCGAGTTGATGCTCACCTTTCCGATCAATGATATCGATGTTATTCTGGGCAAGTATCTGGCTTGCTTCTCTGTGCTGTTGACCATGATTGTGCTGACATTCACATTTCCCGCGCTGCTGTTGTCGCTCGGCGAGCCGGAAGTAAAACCTATTCTGACCGGCTATCTGGGGCTTGTGCTGATGGGGGCGTCTTTTATCTCGCTGGGGATTTTCGCCTCATCCTTGACGGAGAATCAGATTGTTTCGGCCTCGGTGTCCTTTGGCATATTGCTGTTTTTCTGGCTGATCAGTTATTCGGTCACGCTGGTATCCGGCGGTCTGGGCCAGGTTCTCGCCTATTTGTCGATAAATAAACATATCGAGAGCTTGTCCAAGGGGGTCATCGATACGGAAGATATTGTCTATTACCTGTGTTTTATTGCGATATTTCTATTTCTTACGCTCAGAAGCCTTGAAGCGAACAGGTGGCGATAATGAAATCACAAAAATTATTTGCGCCCTTGGGACTGCTATCCATTATCCTGATGCTGGCCGGATGGATGGTTTATTCTGTCACCGGTGAAATGGGCAGTGCTGCGGTATCGCTGGTTTGGATTGGGCTGCTGCTGTTGCTGTTGTTTTTCTATATGTTTTTCCCTGAAATCAGGGATTTTATCACCCGACGTTCCACCAAATATGCAATGAATACAGCCATTATGAGTCTGATCTTCATCGTGATTGTCGGCATGGTCGGGATGATGTCGATCAAGTACAAAATCAGGGCGGATTTGACGACTGATAGCCGCTATACGCTGTCATCGCAGACCATCAAAATCCTGAAATCACTCAAGGACGATGTTGAAGTGATTGCATTCTACCGCAGCGATGAACGGACAAGGCAGGCGATGTTCGATCTGTTGCAGGAGTATTCCTACTATACGCCAAAATTCAAAGTCCGCTTTGTTGATCCGGATAGAAGCCCGACGGAAGCGGTGAAATATCGCGTTTCATCCTACCGCACGACGCTGATGCGATTTGGCGGTAAAGAGGAAGTCGTGGTCACAGAATCGGAGAATAAAATCACCAATGCCCTGATTAAACTGCTTAGTCAGGAAAAGAAGGTGATTTATTTTGTCAAAGGTCATGGCGAGAAACAGGTGAGTAGCAAAAAGGGCGATGGCTATTTTCTGGTCAAGCAAGCGATTGAACGGGAAAACCACGACGTGAAGGAACTGCTGCTGCTCAATGCTGCAAAAGTGCCTGAAGACGCCTCTGTGCTGGTGATTAGCGGGCCGGGAACAAATTTCCTGCAGGCTGAACTGGATAAATTATCCGGGTTCATTAATCAGGGCGGTCGGGTGATGTTCATGCTTGATCCGGGCGGTGCCAACGGGCTGGTGACGTATCTGGCCGATCTCGGTTTTGAAGTCGGCAACGACTTGATTATCGATACCTTAAGTCAGGTGTACGGCGCGAATTATTTGACCCCGGTCGTGGTGAATTATCACAAAAAACACCCCATCACCAATGGCTTTGAACTGGCGACGTTTTTTCCGGCGGCCCGTTCCGTACACATCAAGGAAGATGCCGCCAAAGGCAGATACGATTTGGCCAAAACCAGCGACAAGAGCTGGACGGTCAAGGGTGAACTGACGGAAGCTGATCTGAAATTTAATGCTGACAAACACACGCAGGGGCCCATCAGCGTGGCGGCGGTGGCGGCGGTTGAAGTACTGCTGAACGAGAAAAAAACAGCCACAAGTCAGGAAAACATGAAGACATGGGGCAAGGTCGTGGTGGTCGGTGATTCGGATCTGGTCAGCAATACGCATCTGAAACTGGCCGGCAATAAGGATTTTTTCCTGAATATGCTGAACTGGCTGGCGGAAGAAAACGTGTTGATCTCCATTCGCAGAAAGGAACCCGGATTGACGCCGCTGATGCTGACGCGCGCGCAGGGTAAAATCGTATTTTGGTGTTCGATGGTGATCGTGCCGTCACTGGTGCTGGTGGTCGGCATTGGCGTGACGCTGAGAAGAAGGCGGTCTGCGTGAACTTTTCCAAAAAGACGCTGTTCTGGATTATTATCCTGATTTCGCTTGCCGGCGCATTTCATTTTTTCGATCAGGAAAAAGAGTCGGAGAAACGGATAGTCGAAGCGAGTTTCAGACTATTACCCTTTAACGTCCCGGATGTGAGCACGTTCTGGATTAATAATCTGGCCGATCATCTGAAAATAACGGCTATGCGTGACGGTGATGCATGGAAGCTGGCGCAACCGCTGGTCACGAAAGGTGATAAAGAGGCCATTGAAAAGTATTTGAAAATTATCGTGACCGCCAGAAAAGATGCGGTGTTGTTCAGCCAGCCCACGCCGGAAAAATTAAAGGAGCTCGGTCTGGATAACCCCATGATTGAAGTGGGATTGACGGCCAATGGTAAGGAAACAGTGATTATTTTCGGCGAGAAAGGGCCGACTCTTAATATCTCTTATGCCATGTTCAAGGGCAATCCCGAGGTCTATCGCGTGCATTCCGATCTGCGGGCTGAATCGACCAAGGATGCTTATGCCTTGCGCGACAAAACGATTATTGATTTCGATCCCGTCAAGATGAAACGCCTGGAAATTGTGCAAAAGGGCAAGGCTGCAGTGGTGATTGAGCAGGATAACGGCAAATGGAATATGCTGGAACCTTCAAAGGGTCAGGCTTCGATGGAGAAGGTGCTGGATACTCTGTTCAGCATTAAAAATGGCAAGATCAAGGCGTTTATCAATGACCAGCCAGCAGATTTTTCTGCCTACGGACTTGATTCGCCAAAACTGACGCTGACCGTTTACATGCCGAAAAAGGCGACGCCGTATAAACTGTTGATTGGCGACAAAGACAGGAAGAATCGCGGTTATTTTGCGATCACCGAACAGGCGGATAAAGTGTTTGATGTCGAAGAAGAACTGGTCAAGGTCATTTTATTGAATATGGATAAATACCTTGAAAAGGATTCCGTGGGAGGTTAACGATGTTTGTTCAGATCAACAGCGTTCAGGTCAATAGTCCTGTTCAGATCAAAAATCTGCCTGCAATGGCTCGATCAGTGCTTCAAAATACGATTGCTGCATGGCTTGGGCTATGCCTGTTTGCAGGCGTGGCTAGCGGCGCGGAAAGCGCGCTTTCGGATCAATATGCCATGCAAATCGATCCGGCCGCCAAACAGCAGTTGGGCGAGCAACGGTTTCAACAAGTGATGGCTTTTTTTCATGCGGCGGAAACAGCTATCGAAACAAGAAACCTGCCAGCATTGATGGAACTCTATTCAGATCGTTACAGCAATGGCGGTCATGATAAAAAAGCGGTGGAGAAAATCTGGAAAAGAATTTTTGCCACCTTTGAAACCATGGCGACGCAGCATGTGATGGCTTTGGTCAATATGTCCGGCGTGAACAGGTCGGAGAATAAAAACACCGTTATTTTTCGTTGCACCGGCTTGCTTATGGGCGTTCATGATCCTAAAAAGGGCGTTGTCACCATTGATAACTGGAGCAATCAGGATCATGTGCTGGTCAGGGAAGACGGCAAATGGAAGCTGATCGGCACCTATGGCAAAGATCGTACGCGCATGTGGTTTGATAAGCCCATCCATCCTCTTTTTTAGGCGATATGATATGAAATTTATACAATATATTTTACTGCTGCTGGCGATAGCGCTACTCGCCGACTGTTCTGATGATCAAGCGGATAAGGCAGCAATACCTGAAACAGGACAGTCTGAAACAGGGCAGATGAAAACAGGAGAATTTAAACCACCCTTACATCAGGCCGACAGAAATGCTGAAATGGAGGAAGTGCTGCGTCAGACCAGGATATATGCGCAGCAGGAAGAAGAGAAAAGACAGAAACAGATCGAGTCGCGGGAAAGGAAACTGATCATCGGTGTTGTCGGCCCGGAAACGGGCGAGCAGTCGCGTTATGGCATGAGCGTGGTGAATGGCGTGCTGGCGGCGGCCAAACGATTTAATGCCGAGGGTGGAATCGACGGCAAAGCGATCAAAGTTCTACATTACAACAATGAAAGCAGCATGGCCAAGGCAAGCAATATCGTATCCTACCTGATTGATCAGGGGGCTGTTGCGGTATTATCTTCACCGACCGGGGCGTCCACCTTTACGCCCATTCATCTAATCAATGAATCCAAGACGATATTTGTCTCAATCGGATCGAGGCGTCACATTGAGCGAAGCGGAGAATATGTGTTTCGCACTGCGATTCCCGATGAAACGGCGACGCTGGATTTGATTCAATATGCAACGACAGAACTGGGTTATGTGAATTACGCGCTGGTGACATCCTCCAATCATGATTTTTCACTGGATTTGAGTTCGATGTTCAAGCAGGCGGTGTACAAGAGTCATGGCGCGATCAAAGTCGAAGCCGATGTTTACGACACCTATACAGGCAGCACCAATATCGATCTGGTCATTGATGCGATCAAAAACAGCGCTGAACCTTTGCAGGGCGTGATTTTTACAGGCAGCGCCAGCGAGGGGATTCTTCTTGCCAAAGGCTTGAAAAAAGCCGGATTAAAGCTTCCCATTATCGGCGGTGAAGACCTTGATTCTCAAGCTTATCTGGAGGCCGGCAATGCAGTAGAGGGAACGCTGCTATATTCAACCTTGGCCCCGGATGCGCAATCATCCAAAATGGCTGAATTCATCAAAGATTACGGCACGTCCAAACCGGATCGTTTTTCTGCTCTGGCCTATGATACTTTCATGCTGATTGCCGATGCCATCAAGACTGCGGGCTCAACCAATACAGGCAAAGTAAGAGAGGCCATGATCAACCGCAAGGAATGCATGGGCATCACCGGCAATACGCGTTTTTCCAGGGAAGGTGCGCCGATAAAACATCCGCTGCTCTGTAAAATAAAAAAGGGAAAGCATGGAGAAAGAGTGGTTGTGTTGAAACAATAACACGCCTGCAATCAAAAGCTTATCTGAATGCCGAAGAGCTGACAGAGGAATGCGCAGATTACCCGGGGTCGTATTGAAAAGTGGTCGCACGACTATGTGATGCAGAAGAATGGGCAGCAATTACAACCACCTTCGATGCCGAGTATGTTGATGACCTGATGAAGAATCGGTTAAAGTAGAGCCACTTGCAAAAGTTTGAGTGGAAGCGTTTCAACCCCACTTCGAGTGCATTTTCGGGTTGTAATGAGGGACATGGTGGTTCCATTCGCCAAAATTCCAGACCGGAAATGCGCCGGGGTGGGGAAGCAAATCGCTGCTCACGACTTTTGCAAGCGGCTCAGTAGATATTCACGTAACTACAATATCTCTATATTTGAGCAACGCCGCTCTGTGCCGCAGCTTTGTTTATCAGCTGCAATACAAGAGATTTTCATGTCGATCATCCAGAGGTATGGGTTCCGTATCGTTTATAACTGTTGAATCGTAGACAGTTCGTCCATGGGTGCTGTGATCAGCGCTTCCCTAAGTCTTTAACCGGGCCTTGTCTTATGCATTCTGATTGCTTGCAATCCGGCATGGAGCGGCAAGGATAAGAGCTTTACACAGAACAGGGGAGACAGGGACTATGGCAGCCGCAGGACATACGGATTTTGATGTAGTGATCGTTGTGGGCGGTGCTGTCGGGGCGACGCTGGCCCTTGAACTGGATCGGCTGCATTACCGTGTTGCAGTCATTGAATTGCACCAGCCCTCATTTGCATCGACGAAGCCTGAACGGGTAATTGCGCTGAATTATGGTTCTCGCTGCCATCTGGACAGACTGGGTTTGTGGCGAGATGTTGCTGCGAAGGGGCTGGGTGAAATTCATCATATTGTGGTTACCGAACCGGGCAATCGAGGGCGGGTGGATCTGGATGTCGCTGATGCAGCCAACCATAGCCCCGATATGCATGAACTGGGCTATGTTGTTGAGATGGGGCTTTTGCTGGAACCGATGTATCAACGTTTACAGGATTCTGACGTTGAGTTGATTTCTCCGGCCTCGGTGTTGAATTTTGAGGTGGTATTGGATCAGGTGAACATTCAAATTCGGCGCGGGGATACTATTTCAGATATCACATCCGCGTTGCTGGTCGGGGCTGATGGTACCAATAGTCAGATACGGCATCAGGCAGGCATTGGTATTTTGGGCTGGGATTATAATCGTTTTGGTTTGGTTGCCTCGGTGGCTAGCGAAAACGGCCATGGCAATACCGCTTATGAATGCTTCCGGACTTCCGGTCCGCTGGCTTTTTTACCGTTGGCTGATGGCCGTTTTTCCATTGTTTGGGCGGCCATGCCGGGCGAGGCGACACAGCTGTTGGCGATGAATGATGATCAATTTATCACTGCGCTTCAGAAGGCTGCCGGTGATACCACCATAAAGCTGATTGGTGATATCACTTCTACCACCCGGCGCGCGAGTTTTCCTCTCGAGCTAACAGTGGCCAGGGGGTTTTCAAAATCACGTCTTGCACTGGTGGGTAATGCAGCTCATACCGTACATCCGGTGGCGGGGCAGGGCATGAATCTTGGGCTCAGAGATGTGGATGCACTTGTGGGAATGCTTGATTCCGATCTGGCTCATGACGATCCGGGCCAGTCGATTATCATGCAGGGCTATGCAGAAAAGCGCCGGGCCGATGTGATGGCGGTGGCCGGATTTACCGAGTCGATGGTGCATGTCTTTGGCAGTAGTATGCCCGGCATGAAGTGGTTGCGTGGCATGGGTTTGGAGAAGTTGCCACGTGCGCAATCCTTGTCCGGATTATTGCTGCAACAGGCATCAGGAGAAGGACAGATGAGTTCAAACAGATGCGCTCAAAAAAACAGGGAGATCGCAGCATGATGAGTCATTCTGATAATGCAGACGTAATTATTGTTGGCGGAGGCATGGTGGGGCTGGCACTGGCATGTGCGCTGAGAAACACCGGTTTGCAGATTGTGGTGATCGAACGGGGTGAACCGCAGGTGCGCAAATCGTTGGGCAGAGACTGCCGGGTATCCGCCATTGTTCGGGGTAATGTGCGTATCCTTGAAGGGTTGGGCGTGTGGAAATATCTGAAAGACAATGCCAGTCCAATGCGGCAGATGCGCATATGGGATAATCAGGAAGCGGGCGGGATTCGTTTTGATGCGGCCGAGATCGGCGAGGATGCACTGGGGTTCCTGATTGAAAACTCCTGTACGCAACGGGCAATGCACAAGGCAATGCTAGAAAGTGATGATGTAGAATTCTGCTGTCCGGCTGAAATCTCCGCAATGGAATGGCAGCAAGATCAGGTTACGGTCAAACTGTCCGATGGGCGCGTGTTGAACACGCCGTTGATTGTCGGTGCTGATGGTGGTCGTTCATGGGTACGCGGGCAGGCAGCTATTGATTGCTGGCAACGCGATTACAAACAGAAGGGGATTGTGGCAACAGTGCGACCGGAAAATCCGCATCGAGGGAACGCATTTCAGCGCTTTTTGCCTACCGGCCCGTTGGCCGTGCTGCCGATGACCGATAATCTTTGCTCAATCGTTTGGAGTGCCGAAAATGACGAAGCTGATCGGTTGATGGACATGGATGATGATACTTTTCTTGAGGCTCTGAATCTCACATTTGGGCCCATATTGGGGCGCATTAGCGAAGCCGGAGATCGCGCCGCTTTCCCTTTAAAAGGGCAGTTGGCCAAACACTTCGTGCGTGAACGCGTGGCGCTGGTTGGCGATGCAGCCCACTGCATCCATCCGCTGGCTGGTCTGGGTGTAAATTTGGGGCTCAGGGATGCCATGGTTTTGGCACAGGAGATTGTCGATGCCAAACGATTTGATGAAGACTGGGGTGAATTGTCTGTGCTGGATCGTTATATGAAACAGCGTTTGCCCGATGTGTTGTCTATCATGGGTTCGATGGAAGGCTTCCATCAAATTTTCACTAATTCATTCCCCGGTCTGAAAGAAATACGCGGCCTGGGCATGCGACTGATGGGTAATAGCGGAGCTATTAAACAACTGTTGATGCGCAACTCCACCGGGCTGTCATTGCCTGTTCCCAAACAAATCAGTTATTCTAGCTTATTCACCAACCCTGCCTATTCATCAATAGTCAGGCTAAAATTTTTGCATTGGTTGAAAAACGGAGTGAAAACAC
>JAUZQI010000165.1 GCA_030951095.1 Mariprofundus sp.
TAATATCACGATCAAATTGGGCAAAACGTACTTCGGGAATATGTTCTGCCAGCCATTCATCCAGCTTTTCAATGCCCTCACCCAACGGAAGGAAAGCCGCCTCGCCACATGATTCGCACGTTTTCGGTGTCCTACGCCGCAAACCGCAACTGTGACAACGCAATTGCCCTGCCCGTCGGTGCAGTGTCAACCGCATGGCGCAATCGGGACATTCCGGCACATCGCCGCAGGCAGTGCATTGCAGCGCCGGCGCATAACCGCGCCGATTTAGAAACAGGATTGATTGTTCGCCGGATGCCAGCGTCTGCTTCAAGGCCGAAAACAAGGCATCCGACACCGGCCCCTCGACATGGCGCATATCAATCACGTCAGACCGAATCGGTACCGTTTCCGCCACCACCCGATGAGGTAAATTCAAACGCTGATAATGGCCAGCCTGAACCTGTCGCCAGCTTTCCAGACTCGGTGTCGCCGAACCCAGAACAATCGGAATATCCAATTCCTGCGCCAGTAATACCGCCATATCGCGGGCGGAATACGCCATCCCATCTTGTTGTTTGAAACTGATATCATGCTCTTCATCGACCACAATCATCTTCAAATTCGACAAGGGTAGAAACAAAGCCGAGCGCGTGCCGATCAGGATATCCGTTTCATGTAGATACTCACGTACAGTGAATCGTTCCTTCGCTGTCATGGCCGAATGCCAGATGCCCACGCGCCTGAATCGCTGCTTCAAGCGTGAAAGCCACAACGGCGTTAATCCAATTTCCGGCACCAGCACCAACACCTGTCCGCCAGCTTCAATCACCTGCTCCGCCGCCCGGAGATACACTTCTGTTTTGCCGGAACCGGTGCGTCCGAATAACAGAAACGGCTGGAATTTTTGTAAGTTTGCAATAATCGAGGTAATCGCCTGTTGTTGAAAAGCGGTGGGCTCAGGCGCTGCTGCCAAGACGATATCCAGTTTACGCCACAGTGGGTCGGGATACACCTCTTCCAACAAACCTTCGCCACAGGCTTTAGCAATTGCATAACGCAATCCGATAGTTTGACCGGAGCGCTGCAACATCAGTTTCAGCGTAATGGCTCCCCGCGTACGAAATAGCGTAGCCAGATCAGGATAGACATCAGCCAACTGCTGCCGATCTATACACTTGAAACGGCGAATATCATCCTGCCCGCCCCACCCCAGCGCACTGCTCCACAACTCACCCGGTCTAGCCAGATAATAACGCCCTACCCGTTCCAGCCAGTGTGTTCTGAAACTATCAAACAGCGGTTTTTCATCGAGTCTATCCCACACGCTTTTAAGCTTGATATCGGCTAATGGCTTCGCCTCGCCTAGGATGACGCCAAACCGACTACCCTTGCCAAAAGGCACCTGAACCCGAATCCCTGTTAGCGGCTCACCCAAACAGCCTGGCCAGCGATAGGTAAAACTGCCAGCCAACGGTGAAAACACCGCCACCTCGACACATACATTAGAGTTGCTTACATTCAACACATCGAAAAACCTTTTTTTTTACCACAGAGTACACAGCGTTTCACAGAGGAAAGTCAAAAACATTAAGCATTGAATAAGTGCGCGTTTCCAAAAGCAGCCACCATTATATTTATTTATTCATATGATTTCATGAGCTTCTTCTGGTTTTACTCTGTGTCCTCTGTGGTGAATGCCTTTAACTATTGCCTTCGCTATCCGGTGTAAATTCCGGCACCAGTTGTTGCAATCCCCGGTGCACTGCCTGCACATCGCGACTGGTGCACACACTACGCAAGTGCTCCAACATCTGCTGCATCTTCTCCCAATCCGCTTCGCGGCTACCGGAGAGCATAATTTTCGGGTGGCCTGTAGCTTGAAGCGATTCCGCTTCGTGAAACAGTTCCTCATAGAGTTTTTCTCCCGGCCTGAGTCCTGTAAATGTAATTTCGATATCATGCCCCGGCTCCAGTCCTGTCAGGCGAATCATCTGTTCAGCCAGATCGGTAATTTTGACCGGTTTCCCCATATCAAGCACAAATATCTCACCGCCATTTCCCATATAGGCCGCCTGCAAAATCAGACTGACAGCTTCCGGAATGGTCATGAAATAACGGGTGATATCTGGATGTGTTACCGTTACTGGGCCGCCAGCCTCAATCTGGCTGTGAAACAGGGGAACGACTGAACCCGCCGAGCCCAGCACATTGCCAAAACGCGTGGTAATAAATGCAGTATGATTACTACGCCGGTTCAAATTCTGGCAATAGATTTCCGCCGAACGTTTACTTGCCCCCATCACATTGGTCGGATTAACCGCCTTATCAGTCGAAATTTGAATAAATTTCTTTACCCCGGCTTCAACAGCCAGATCAGCCAATTGGCAGGTACCCAACACATTGGTTTTCACACCTTCAGCCGGATTCTGTTCCACTAGGGGCACGTGTTTATAAGCAGCCGCATTAAATACGACGGCGGGACGAAAGTGATCAAATAACCAGCGCATACGATCATCATCACGAATATCGCCCAACAGCGCTTTAATCTTGCAACCTGACTCAGCGACAATCGGTTGCAATTCCCGTTCAATCGAATACAGATTGAACTCACCGTGATCCAGTAACAGCAGATACGACGGTTTGTGTGATAAAATCTGACGGCACAACTCGGAACCAATAGAGCCCCCTGCGCCGGTAACCAGTACACAGCGACCAGCAATCAATTGATGAATACCTGTACCATCGAGTTTGACCGTGTCGCGCCCCAACAAATCTTCAATTTGAACCTGCCTGAGCCGTGAAACCTCAACCCGTCCATCGGCCAGATCGGCAACGGATGGCAATGTCCGGCATGGTATCGACAATTTCTGACACCTGTTCACCATGGCTTGAATAATTTGATGCGAAGCTGAAGGAATCGCCAACAGAACGACGTTAACCGCCATATCACCGATCACCTGTTCCATATCTGACACTCTACCGATCACGCGTACACCCTGAATTTCCTGCCCCTGACGTCTGTCCGCATCATCCAGGAATCCAACCGGCTCATACGGGCCTGATTTCAACAAATCTCGCACCAGCAACTCGCCTGCCTGACCCGCCCCGATCAGTAGTGCACGTTCACGTTCCGTCGCATTCAAATGAAGATGGTGATCTTTCAGCCAGCGGTAAAACAGCCGAGGTCCAGCCAAACCCATAGCCAAAATAACAGGGTAGAGAATCAGTACCGAACGTGGCATACCCTCCAGTCGCTGCCAGATAAACATGACAGTAAACGTTGTTAACGCACCGAATAGTACGGACTGAAGAATACGCAACAGATCGGGCAGTGATGCAAAACGCCAGATACCGCGGTACAGGCCGAAATACCAAAAGAACGCAGTCTGCACCGGCAATGCAATCAAAATAAGTAAGTGTAATGCTGGCAGATATGCGGAAGGAATATCTGCCAGATTGAATCTTAGCCAGAACGCCAGCCAAACCGCAGCAACAACCCACAATAGATCGTGTGAAAACGCCATCCAGCGACTTCTAAACAACATCAGCTTACTCATAGTCATAGCGGCCATGCTTCACAAAAAAAACAGGGCGGCAATCCCTATGCTGAGAATAACCGCCCCTGAGTTGTTTATTGGCAATCAGTGCTTGTCTGACTCTTTGTCTTTTCCTTCATCGCTGACTGTCAATTCGTCACCAGCCTTTTCCAGTTTCTTTTTGCCAATACCTTTAACCTTCAAGAGTTCATCTACACTCTTAAACGCCCCATGTTCATCCCGGTATACAACAATTCTTGCTGCCGTTTTGGCTCCAATACCATCCACTTTCTGTAATTCTTTGGCTGTTGCACTGTTAATATTGACCACATCACCAGCCCATGCCAATCCTCCTGCCATAAACATCGCCACGAACAGTGATAACAACATCTGTCTTAATTTCATTTTACCTCTCCTTGTGTACATAAAATCTGTCATCGGACAATGCCACGCCCAACAACAGTATAGCTAGTATAGCAGAAAAATGTTCCTCTACAGCAGTCGAGCTCAAACCATGAATCACTAGCGCCAATGCTGGCAAAAAAACTAATGGCGCAGTTACTGATTGATCCCAGTCTCGCCGCCAGCCTTCACGCATCCAATAAAAAAGCATCAGACTCAACAGCGCCAAGCCAGCAGGGCCCCAGCGAACCAAAGCCATCAAATATTGGTTATGCGGATGTACGAAAGTAAATTTCGATGCCGATAATCCCTCTACCTTCAATGCAGCAACCGCATCCGGAAGACCACCTGTCCCGACACCCAAAACAGGGTGCATCCGGTAAATGTCCAGCGTGGTTTTCCACATCAAAATACGCTGATTCGCAGCTTGCACCGCATTATTTTGCCAGAACACCGCTACATCCTGTTGTTCTCCGGTCATTACAGCCCAGGTACCCAGCACACGTTCTTTTGCCGGCCCAAGCGTCAATGCAAGACTAAATAACACGAAAGTCGCCCCAACAGCCCAAAATAACCGTTTCCAGTCGCTACGAGCCGCAAACCATTTTACGACCACAGTCACCGCAAGCACAAAAGCCACAATGTAACCACTGCGCCCCTGAGCAGCAAAGATCATCACATACGCCCACATTGCCAGAGACCAGCAAAGCCAGCGCAGCTTGCTGGCTGAACGTAACCCCGTAAACAACAGCCATGCTGCCCAAACCCCGTATACAAAACCAAACCCGATATGGCCAATATGGCCAGTTGCATTATCCGCACTTGAACCACTCGTTGTCACATGCACATAACCAAACGATTGCAATACACAAAACAGCAGGTGAAGCGATAAACCCACAGATAGAGCGAGCAGAAAATATCTACGCCACTTCTCATCAGACAGCGTCACCACCAGTACCGGCACCAACAACCAGAACCACTGCCTACCTATAATATGCATACCCCAGTCAATATTCTGACTCCAGGTCAGACCGGCCAAAAGCATTGCAAAATAAGCCGTAAAAGCGATGCTCAGCGAACGAAATTCATTCCAGCACCGCTTCGCACCCAACCACCACGAACCGGAGACAATACCAAGAGCCAGTGCAATGCCAAGCCCCACGTTCGTTGCCGCTACCGAGAACGGGAAGGCAATCGCAGCAATACAGAGGAATCCGTTAACAGCTATCAATAACATCAATCAACCCTGACTGATTTGTAATACGGAACAAAAGAAATCTCAATGCGAAATACCATCTCTGCGAAGCACCCTGATAAAGGTCAACCATAAAATATATATGTCAAAACTCAAAGAATGCCGCTGTAAATATTCTGCATCCAAATCAACTTTCTGCGGAATCGGCAACTCGTCACGCCCGTTCACCTGCGCCCAACCCGTCACCCCCACAGGCAACACATGCACACCCTTTTCGGTGCGCAATGCACTTAAATCATCCTGGTTATACAACGCCGGACGTGGCCCGACAAAACTCATATCCCCCTTGATTACACACCACAATTGCGGCAGTTCATCGAGACTGAATTTACGCAAAAAACCTCCAATTGGTGTGAGTACCTTTTTTGGATCCTGTAAAAGATGCGTGGCAACCGCAGGTGTATCCACCTTCATGCTGCGAAATTTCGGCATACGAAATATTTCGTTGTAACGGCCTACCCGATCAGACCAATACAAAACAGGCCCTTTTGATGTCAATTTCACCAACACAGCAATGATCAACATTGGAAGCGCTGCAAGGATCAACACAACAAGAGACAACAAAAAATCAAATGCCCGTTTCATTTACCGGCCTTGTTCCAAATAACGAATCATTTCAGGTAATGTTTCTTTCAGGTGATGTTGCGCCTTAAATCCCAGTTCATGTTGAATTTTTTCCGAGCTATAAAACTCCGACCCGGTTAATTTTTCCAGCACATCACTATCAAACATAAACCTGCGACCACGTATTTTTCCAATCACATCCCCTCCCTTCGCCAGCGCTTTCAAAACCGGGAATGGTAGCTGCCAGCCAGGGATCGACTTTTGTAGCGTCTCGCAAATCCAGACATACATCTGACGCGTCGAATAAGCTTGCCCATCAGTTACTATGTAGACATTGCCCGCTGCAGCAGGGTTCTCAGCGGTCAGTAATGCAGCATGTACAATATCATCAACATGTACCATGGATCGCTGGTTTCGAGTGTCGGGTAAGGGGGGAAACCGCCCGTCGCGAATAGCCCGAATCATTTTCGGCAAATTTCCCTTTTCTGTATTACCATAAACCATAACAGGCCGGATGACCACGGGCACAGGCACAAAACTCCCATGCAGAACCAGATGTTCAGCCATCAGTTTACTGCGGCCGTACATATCCATCGGCAAACCGCCACAACTTTCATCATGTGGGCCACTACCTCTGGCCGACATGGCTTTGACCGAGCTAAAATAGACCACCCGCTTGACGCCTGCTGTTTTGGCCACCTCTAACAGCCAGCGGGTTGCTTTCACATTGACAGGAAAATATTCTTCCTCATCTATCCAACTACCGGAAAGCGCATGCGCCTTCCCTGCCAGATGAAAAATAACATCCACATCTCTGATAATTTCCTCGGGAACAGGTTTGTCGGCCAGATCACAAACAACAGCATCAACACCATCAGGCACGATACCACTGCGGGATAGTCCGCGCACAAACCAGCCCTGTCGTTGCAAATAGCTGCACAAATGGCTGCCGATAAATCCGGAAGCTCCCGTAACAAGCGCCTGTCTCAACAATAGCCCCTGACCGGGTTATGACTCATGAATAACCTCTACATAGTGTGATGACCTGCGTAAGAATGGCTTCTCGATCACATGCCAGAACAAAAATGCCATTGGCAGCACAATCATAGCGGCCGCAATAACGCCGGCAACAGGAGACTAGGCAAACAATCCCGCACCAATCAACACCTGCAAAACAGGAAAATGTACAATATAGATACCATAGGAAAAATC
>JAUZQI010000166.1 GCA_030951095.1 Mariprofundus sp.
AATCATCACGGTTTTAAGTCTTATATTCACAACGCCGGTATGGGCGACTGAAATCCCGGATGCTGATTCGGCATCGGCGCAACTGTTTTCACAGCGATGCAGCGACTGCCACAGCCTGCCGCATCCGGCTCGCCTTGACTGGCCGCACTGGCGTTCCATGTTGCATGTGATGAAGCAGCGCATGGCTGAACGGGATATATCCTTGCCGAATGAAGAATGGAGGCAGATTGCCGGATATCTGAAATCACATGCGCGCTAACATGAAAATGAAACAAACAACGCTGCTGTTGATTTCATGCATGCTGATGTTGGTCGGGGCAGTTGAAACCCCGGCTGATCCGGTTGGCTCCGCGCATCAACTGATGCGGGATTTCGGCGTGCAATTGCCGAAAGAGCGCAAACCTGCGCCGCTGTTTTCATTGCCGAAGCTGGGTGGCGGAGAGGTGTCGCTGGCGGATGCGTACGGTAAATTGGTGCTGCTGCATTTCTGGGCAACATGGTGCGTGCCGTGTCGCCATGAAATGCCGTTATTGCATCGCATCGAGCAGGATTTGGATGCGCAGAAATTCCGTATGATCTGCGTCAACGTGGATCGGGGCGATAGCGATGATGTGCGACGATTTATCGATAAGGTGAGCCCTGCCTTTCATACCCTGCTCGATCCCGCTGGCTCGGTGCGCAATCGCTATGTCGTGCGCGGCTTGCCAACGACCTATCTGATTGGCCAGGATGGTAAAATCATCGGGCGCATTATCGGCGAACGGGACTGGACTTCACCCGCAGCGAAATTCATGCTGGAGGCACTGCTCAGGAGTGACGGATACGGTAGGGAAGCGCTGATCAAACCAGATTTAATCAGCACTTCCGTAGCAAAAAGGAGCGCAAATGAAAAAACAGTTCACGATCATGTTATTGTGCCTGCTTACGTTGGCTGGTTGCGATAGCGGTCAAAAACTGGTGCCGCAGGCAGAGATGGCGAACCAGATGCAGACGTTGCAAATACTGGTGAATCAGATACTAATGAGTGCATCGCATGGCACCAATATGAAACTGGCAGGAGATGTTGGGGGACAGGTTTTTCTGGCCGATGCTACAGCGCTATTAAGACGCGTCATGTCCGGCCCGGAAATGGAGATGATGCACAAGGGTGGGCAGGAGATGTCGACCAGCATGAAACGAACCCATGCTTTGGGTGATGCGGCTTTTGATATGCTTGGCTTGATGATGGGACTGACGCCGGAAACGGCCGATATATCGCAACTACGCCGACTAAATGAACTATTGGCTGTAGCAGCTTCTGGCAATTCGTTGCTGTTGCAGGCCAGTGCGGATGGATCATTAAAATCTGCTATGCGCCAACATGCGCAGAAACTGCTGGATCAGGCCGGACAATCGTTTGTAGGCGTTCAGGGTACTGGGGCTTATCATGCGTTAGTCGGCCAACTTCTACAGATGCTCGGGGCCGGCAATCATTCTGAACCTGACAAAAGCTGATTAGTGGCGGTAGCATTGGGGGCGAGCATTGTTATCAATATCAGGGAGTGATTTATGACCTCATTCTTTTCCAGATTGAAACAAGGGTTGGGTCGCAGCCGGGATACGCTGGCGCAGATGGTGCCTGGCGGTTCGGTGGATGCATTATCCGAAGAGGAATGGATCGATATCGAGGATGGTCTGATTATGGCTGATTGTGGTGGTGAGTTGTCCGGTTCACTGGTGCAGCAAGCACGCAAATGTCGCGGTAGTTCCATCGAAGCATTAAAGACATCCATGCTTGGTATGATTCCTGAAACAACACCGATGAACGAATCTATATCCGGCCCGTTTGTCTTGCTGGTAGTGGGCGTTAACGGCACCGGAAAAACCACCACCATCGGCAAACTGGCGACGATGTTTCGTCAGCAGGGTAAATCGGTGCTGGTCGGGGCGGGTGATACTTTTCGGGCTGCAGCAGTCGAGCAATTGGCTGTCTGGGTGGATCGCGCCGGTGCCGATTTGGTGCGCCAGCATGAGGGTGCTGACCCGGCTGCTGTTGCTTTTGATACGGTGCAGCGGGGATTGGCCCGAAATTATGATGTGGTGATTGTTGATCCGGCAGGACGCGTGCAGACCGACCGGGGGTTGATGGATGAACTGGCCAAAGTACGCCGTGTGATCACCAAAGCGAATCCTGATGCACCGCATGAGGTATGGCAGGTGGTCGATGGAGGCACCGGTCAGAATGCCGTGGTGCAGGTGAAAAAATTCCTCGAAGTGGCAGGTACGTCTGGCCTAGTTGTGACCAAACTCGATGGCTCCGGCAAAGGTGGCATTGTGTTGCAACTGTCACATACATTCGGTTTGCCCATTCGTTATATCGGTGTCGGTGAAACACTGGAAGATTTGATGCCGTTTGACGCCGAAGATTTTGTGGGTTCGCTGCTTCCGGAGCATATCGCATAATCGCGCGGTGAGTGCCGGGGGTCGCATGAAAATAAACAATATTTTCGGCAATATTTCTCAGGATTTGCCGCAAGAAATCACGCAGACGTTGCTTGCATGCGAGGGGGCTCGCATGGAGCGCATCGTGTCGCATGGGCATGCCTCCCCGGAAAATTTCTGGTACGATCAGGACGAATCCGAGTGGGTGTTGCTCGTCGCTGGAGCCGCGCGACTGGAAATTGACAGCGATGGTATGTGCAATATGAGGGCAGGAGATTATCTTCTGATACCAACGCACAGGAAGCATCGGGTGGACTGGACTGATCCTGAAACAGACACCATCTGGCTGGCATTGTTTTTCAAGGAATGAATACAGTTTGCAGCGGATTCAGTCGGGGATGTTGCGGGGCTTGTTGTGTAACAGGAGGAATAATGAAACGATTCTTTATGTTATCAGTGCTGCTGGCAGGCATGCTGTTGCAGTCTGCGCAGGCGGCCATGGCGGAACAGATTCAGGTCAAGATGACGATATCAATGGTTACAATAGAAATGGAGCTGGACAGGGGTAAAGCTCCGGAAACGGTGGCTAACTTTCTGCATTATGTCGGCGAAGGTAAATACGACGGCACGATTTTTCATCGAGTGATTCCCGATTTTATGATTCAGGGCGGTGGTTTTGATAAGTATATGCACCGCAAAGATACGCTCGGATCAATTCGCAATGAAGCGGATAACGGACTGGAAAACAGCATCGGCTCGGTGACGATGGCGCGCACATCCGATCCGCACTCGGCGACCAGCCAGTTTTTCATCAATACCCATGACAACAGCTTTCTCAATCATCGCGAAAAATCGTACAGCGGTTGAGGCTATGCCGTGTCCGGTCATGTGATCAAAGGCATGAGCGTGGTGCGCAGGATCGAATCCGTTCAGACCGGCAATCGTAACGGCATGCAGAATGTGCCGCATGAGCCTGTGATGATTGAGCGAGTCGAGGTGATAGAGCAGAAAACAACTATTTTTGATTAATGTTCTTTGATGGCCTGAATATGTCGAATAAGCTCTGTACTGGAATGGCCGTTGATGAAGGGCATGACAATGACTTCGCCACCACTCTGGCGGACTTCTTTTGCGCCGACGATATCATCGGGTTGATAATCACCGCCCTTGATCAGAATATCCGGCATCAGGGTGGTAATCAGGTTTAAAGGCGTATCCTCTGCAAAGGGTACAACCAGATCGACGGCACGCAGAGCTGCCAGCATGATAGCGCGATCTTGCAATGGGTTGATTGGGCGAGAGTCTCCTTTCAAACGGTGAATGGAATCATCGTCATTCAGGCCAATGATCAGGATGTCACCAAGCTTTGCCGTTCTGTCCAGATAATCAATATGGCCGGGATGCAGCAGATCGAAACATCCGTTTGTAAAAACAATTTTCTTTCCTTCTTTTTTCCACTGTCTGACTTGTTCTCTCGCTTGTTGCAGGGAAATTGAATGCCTCACGAATTATCAGATTGCATCAGGTCGACGACAGCCGTAACACCAGGCGTTCCGCGGGCAATGTCCTTGGCACGCTGTCGTTCAATGAGACTTTTAACGACACCTTGCAGATAGACTTTACCATTTACCGTATCGACATGAATTTTGAAGCCTGAGACAAGTTTATCATTCCATAAAGCGCGTTTGATTCGGGTCGTGATCCAGCTATCGGATAATACGGTGCGAATTTTCGGTTGACCAATTTCCAGCTTATTGTTCACTGAAGTCACGCCACGGATTTGTTTGGTAATATAGACGGCACGCTCAATGTGTGAACGGGTTGGCAGATGGCCGGTCAATATAACTCGCCCGCGGATGACCTCAACGCCGATCCAGCGCGACGGCATATCGCGTTCGGCAATCAGTCGGGCATCAATCTTGGACGAAATCGCGGCATCGTCGAGTTGTCGTCCAACGGTACGTTCATCATGGACACCTGTAGTTGTGGCTGCAGCAGTGCCAAGCACAGCACTGGCAAAACAGCCGGGTAGAGAAAGTGAAGCTATAAACAGAATAAATATTCGAACGAGAAACATAGAAGCTCCTAGGAATTAAAGGATGTCAGCGCCCAATGCTTCCAGCACAGAAGCAAAGAGCAAGGGCAGCAGGATTTCGTCGGGGCCGGACAAGCAGAATCCGGTTCCATCCGGCAGTGACAAGCGGCTGACCACATCCGTAACAGCGGTGGTGCTGGCGGCAGGGTCAATGATGGCAGTGGTGACGGATTCAATTTCTTTACCCACATTGCGGGCTGCATCAAGCGCTTGTAACAGGACACGCGGCATCACTACGCTGGATGCAATATTAATGACTACGCCATGGCTGGAAGCAGCCATCATACCGGCCAACAGCCGGAAATCGACCATGGCGGAGGCACCCAGTGATTCGCCATGTGCAGCAGGATGAAAGCAGAATGCATCCGCACCAATGGCTGGGTGCACGGAAACGGGGACGCCGAAGCGAAAAGCGGTGGCGACTACGGAGTGGTCGAGGTGTTCCAGATCCGACTCTTGCAGGTATTTACCCACACTTTTGCCGATTCCCCAGTTTTCAAGTGCACCGAAATTAATGGCGTCATTGATTAAACAGCCGGTTTCTTCGGTGATACAATAATTACCATGGCTCAGTTCACGTTCACGAGCTGTCACGGTGCGTCCGGAAATGGCAATTTCCACATCATGCTCCAGTGCTGCACCGGTTAATGCCAGACCTGAAATTATTTTTTGTTCAACGAGACGGCAAATCATCGGTCCCAGGCCGGAATCAAGCACATGGCCACCACAGGCAAGAACAATCGCATGTTTGTTACGAAAGGCCTGAGTGATGGCATCACGTAACCGAAACAGGTCGCCTGCGCAGCCCAAGTTGGGAAGGCTGCAGAGGAAATTTTCAAGACCACTGCCGGGCTGGAATGGTGCACCAAAATCCTTGCTGTCGCTGTCAATTTTGCGGTTGGCCAGCGGTACGGTTTTGAGCTTGCTGAAAGAAAGCGGTTTAATGGTCATGAATGCCTCCAAACATATGTTGATCGACCAGTGCGCATAGAATATGCAGACAGGTGATATGCATTTCCTGAATACGCGGCGTGGACGGGTGTGAAATATTAAGGTGAAGCTTTGCATGCGCACTGCGGCCCAGAGCGCCGCCGTCTTTGCCGGTCAGGGCAATGATTTGCATGCCGGCGGTAGCGGCAGCATCGGCAGCGGCTACAACATTTTCTGAATCGCCGCTGGTGGAGATCGCCAGCAACAGGTCACCCGGGCACCCCAGTGCTTCAACCTGTCTGGAAAACACCTGCGCAAAGGAAAAATCATTGGCGATGCTGGTAATGACTGATGCATCATGGGTTAACGCTACAGCGGCCATACCGGGCCGGTTGACTTCAAAACGGTTGACCAGTTCTGCAGCAAAATGCTGGGCATCAGCTGCTGAACCACCATTGCCGCAGGCCAATACTTTGCCACCATTTTTCAGGCAGGTGACAATAGCATTGGCTGCATCCTGCAGTGGTTCGGCCAGCTGTTTCAGACACTGTCGGCGCAGCTCAATTCCCTCAGTAAAGGCCTGCTCAATCAAAGGGTACGCGTTCTGCTGACTGCTGTTCACCTGATAATATCCTCCATGTGTTCAATGCGTGGAGGTACCCACGCCGGTAAGCCGACTCTAGGGGTCAGGATGATTAAATCAAAGCGGCATTGACAGTTGTTGTGGTTCGGATGCCGGCTCAACCATATTTCAGCTGCCGATCGCAGGCGGCCACATTTGTCCGGATGCATTGCCAGCAAGCTTGATTCACGCGACTGATGCGCTTTGACTTCAACAAAAACAATCATATCACCGCGCTGTGCGACAATATCAAGTTCGCCGCGCCCAAGCCGTATATTTCGTTCCAGAACAGTATATCCCCGTTGCTGCAGATAACGGGTTGCTTGCTCTTCTCCCCGTTGCCCCAGTTTTGTGCTCATTGAGCTGCATTCATGAACGGCTAGTAATCAGCGCATAGACACGCGATTTGTTGATGCCCAGCGTGTGGGCAACTGCTTTGGCACGTGCAGACGGGGGCAATGCCTGCATGGATGGATCGGCCAGACAGTCAGTAATTTGCTGGTCGGTGAGTTCAATGGTTTCGTCGCTGGCCGGGCCGATCAACAATACGATTTCCCCGCGCGGGGGATGCTGTTCGAAATGAGCTATCAATTCATCGGCATGTCCACGGACAAACTCTTCATG
>JAUZQI010000167.1 GCA_030951095.1 Mariprofundus sp.
CACGTACCTCCAGCGTCACCGTGCAGGCCGTGTTGATTGATGCGAGCAGCGTTTCTGTCATGCGGCGGGCCAAACCATGGCGCCGGTAAGCCGGAGACACTGCAATTTGCATGATCTGGATTTCGCCGCACACGGTCAGGCTAAGCAGATAAGCGACCGGTTGGCCATCGGCTTCACAAAACAACAGGTCGTAATCGGATTCAAGCGCAGAAAACAGAGATTCTCTCGACCAGTATTCCGCAAAACTCTCTCTGTTCAGCCGATAAACGGTTTCAATGTCTTCCAGATTCCCTTGCCGTAAAGTGAAATTCATGTGGATGGTGCAAAAAAGAAGTTGCCCACGAAACCTTTTGTAACAGTTTGTATTTTATGCTGCGTAACGCTGCAATTTAATATTTTGATGCTTCTCAATTTAAGCCGCTTCCGAAACCTCGATCTGTTCTTTCCAGCCACAACCTTCAGTCGCACACACGTGCTCAGTGCCATGGCGTTTGGTAACTTTAATAGTCACAAACGGGGCGTTGCATTGCGGACAGGCACGGTCAATCGGCTCATTCCATAAGGCATTCTTGCACTTGGGATAGGAAGAGCAGGAGTAAAAGATTTTACCGCGTCGCGATTTCTTCTCCAGAAAAGTGCCTTTGCCACATTGCGGGCAGGCGATGCCGGTATCTTTCGGTTTTTCCAGCGGCTGAATATTTTTGCATTCAGGATAAGCGGAACAGCCGAGAAATTTACCGTAACGTCCGGCTTTGATGGCCATTGGCTCGCCACATTTATCGCATTTCTGATCGGATAATTCAGGCTCGGCCTGTTCGCCTTGCTTGCCATTGAGCGGCTTCGCCACCTTGCACTCGGGATAGCCGGTACAGGCCATAAATTTACCATAACGACCCAACTTGATAACCATCGGTTTACCACATTCAGGGCATACCTCATCAGTTGTTTCTGATGGACGTTCTGCACCGGCAGCTTTATCAACTGCCGCTTTGAAAGGCCCCCAGAAATCACGCAACACTGGTTTCCACCCGCTCTCCCCGCGTGCCACGGCATCGAGTTTACTTTCCACCGATGCAGTGAACTTCGGATCGACGATTTCACCAAAGGAGGAAACCAGAAACTTGTTGACCCACTCACCGGTATCCGTGGGCACAAAGCGTTTCTTTTCCATGTCCACATACTCACGTACGCGCAATACATTCAGAATTGAAGCATAAGTGGAGGGGCGGCCAATACCATTGGCCTACAGCTCTTTCACCAGCGTAGCCTCGGAGAAGCGTGGTTTCGGTTCGGTGAAGTGCTGTTTCGCTGTTGCCTGTTTGACCTCAATCGCATCCCCCACCGCCAGTACGGGCAACAAACGATCCTTATCATTTTTGGCAGGATCATCCGTACCTTCAATGTACAGTTTACGGAAACCTGCAAAGGCCAGTGTTGAACCGGTAGCTCTGAGTGTCAGATCCCCTGAATCAATATCAGCACGCACCTGATCAAGCACCGCAGCGGCCATCTGAGAAGCCAGCGCCCGTTTCCAGATTAATTTATACAGTTTCAGAGCATCGGCATCGAGTACAGACTGCATCGTTTCCGGAGTACGCGTGACTGATGTGGGGCGAATCGCTTCATGCGCCTCCTGGGCGTTTTTACTTTTGGTTTTAAAGTGGCGCGGCTTTTCAGGCAGGTAATCGCTACCATAGCTGCCAATGATATGAACACGCATTTCAGCAATCGCATCCTCGGATACGTTGAGAGAATCAGTACGCATATAGGTGATAAGGCCGACTGGCTCACCATCGACTTCAATACCTTCATACAGTTTCTGCGCCACCTGCATGGTTTTCCGGGCCGTAAAGCCTAACTTTCTGGAAGCATCCATCTGTAACGTAGTCGTAATAAACGGCGGAGAGGGCTGTTGCCGGGCCTGTTTCTTCTGCACATCACTGACATGGAAGCTGGCTTTCTCCACCCGGCGCGCCATGACTTTGGCGTTGACACCGTCAGTAATGGAAAACTTGCTCAACTTGTTGCCATCCACTGCGTTCAGTTGGGCCTGAAAACCGGCTTTGCCGGTTTCGCATTCCGTATCAATTGTCCAGAATTCTTTCGGATTAAAATCACGAATATGCTGTTCGCGCTCACAAATCAGGCGCAGGGCTACCGATTGCACCCGACCGGCCGACAAACCGCTGCGAATTTTGCGCCACAGTAATGGCGACAGCGTAAAGCCAACCAGATAATCCAGCGCGCTACGCGCCTGCTGGGCATCGACCAGTTGCATATCCACTTCGGTCGGGTGCGCCATGGCCTCGGTAATGGCTTTCTTGGTAATTTCATTAAAGGTGATGCGCTGAACCTGTTTATCTTTCAGTGAACCGCGATCACGCAGGACTTCCGCCACATGCCAGGCAATGGCTTCACCCTCGCGATCCAGATCGCTTGCGAGAATCAGGGTGTCCGCCCGCTTCATGGCTTTATCAATGGCATCGAGGCGTTTCTTTTTATCCTAAATAATCTGATATTTGATGGCAAAATCGTTATCGGGATCAACCGAGCCGTCTTTCTTGGGAAAAGCGCGCACGTGACCATAGCTGGCCAATACCTTATAGCCTTTGCCCAGATATTTTTCGATGGTTTTCGATTTGGCGGGAGACTCCACCACGACAACGGCGCTCATGTTTGATGCAACTCCACAGATAACAAATAACGGCTGCCGGGAAGGCGTTCAATCACATCCTGCAGCTCAAGGCGCAGCAAGATGGGCGAAAGCTCAGGTACGGTCAAGCCGCAAGTTTCAGCCAAGTGATCCAAGTGCATGCTTTCAGTGGCCAGTGCCTGCAATAATTTCGCCTCGTCTGAATCGGCGGGCTGATAGGTTTTTCCCCCTGCAGTGTTCCCCTTTTCGCCCGAGGCCCACCCCATGGATTGCAACACTTCATCAGCATTTTCGGTCAGTACGGCGCCTTCGCGAATCAACTGGTGGCATCCCGCATGGTTGCCGCCCAAAACCGAGCCGGGTACTGTGAATACCTCACGCCCGTAATCAATAGCTTTCCTTGCGGTGATCAATGAACCCGAACGCACATCCGCTTCCATGACCAGCGTGGCATGGCTCAAAGCGGCAATAATGCGGTTGCGGCGCGGAAAATATTCCGGTCTGGCCGTCACTTGAGGAAAAAATTCACTGATGACGCAGCCCTGAGAGGCAATCGCCTGAACCTGTCGCCGCTGCTGTTCGGATACCGTAGCCAATCCGCTGCCCAGCACAGCCACGGTAGGAGAATTGCCTTCGAGTGCTCCGCCGTGTGCTGCCGCATCGATTCCATACGCCATACCACTCACAACACAAATCTGACGGTTGGACAAATAACGACACCAGCGCCGGGTGACCAAACTGCTTTCCCGGCTGGCACGGCGCGCCCCCACCACGGCCAGCATACGGGCGCTATTCAAGCTGCATACATCACCCTGAAAAAATAACAATAACGGTGCATCATCGAATGGCTGTAATGTGGCTGGCCAATCCGGGTCATCCGGGCATAGCAATCCGATTTCCCGCTGCCTGCACAATTCGACCACCGATTCGACAGTCTGATCAAGATTCTGCCCAAGCGCTGTCAACAGTTGCGGCCCGATGCCATCCACTGTTTTCAATACTTGTGGCGACCGCGACCATAACCGCTCGATGCCACCAACAGCCTGCACAAGCCTCCGCCCCGTCATCGGCCCGATGCCACGCACCATAGCCAGCCTCAACCATGCCAATGTTTTATCAGTAATCATCGCCTTACCCTATCCCGCATATCCATGATATTATCAGAGGATCCCCTGTAGTAGTTCAGCAAAAGTATAGAGATCGTAAAGAGGACTCATGCTGCTGTGGGCAGCGCTTGCTGAACTCTTTCATATTCATTGGGGCTGAGATAGCCCAAATATGAATGTGCTCTGCAACTGTTATAGAGCATCTCGATATAGTCGACGATATCTTTTTCGTGCCTCTTCATGAGTTTGGTAATCAACGAACTCAATCACTATGCACTGAAGGTGCATAGGTTGCTCCTGGACTGAAAATCCCATACTCATTCAAGAATCATATTCCCTTTGTCCTTATTTGAGGGGTTACGGTGGTGTGAAGTGGATCCCAAGAATAGGACAATGTGCTAAGGTGTACTTACAAGTTGAACCCGCGAGTCAAATGGCACGACAAAGTTACAGCAAGGAATTCAAGGCACGGGTGGTGTTGGATGCACTCAAAGTCCAAAAGACGGTTAGCGAAATAGCCACAGAGCATAAAGCCCATCCAAACCAGGTTGGCCAGTGGAAGAAAAAAGCGCTGGAAGGTATGGCAGAGTTATTCGCACGCGGCAAGAGCAATGGGGTGGATAGCCTTGAGAGTGAACGAAATCGTCTATACCAGAAAGTTGGCCAACTCCAGGTTGAGGTGGACTGGTTAAAAAAAGTCACATGGCCGATAAAATGAGCGTCTCGGAAAACGATGAGGCAGGCTCATTCCGCTTTCATCATCTCCTGCCCTACCCTTGCTTCTTCTGCTGCAGCCTCTTGATCAATTCTGGCTATTTCGTCTGCTATTTCAGGGGCTAATTGAGAATCTTCTGTGCTATCAAAGTTCTCATTGCCTGCCGGGATTATAACCGCCTGGGCTGATGAGGCCCTGCCCTGCTGAAGAATGGTTAAACCAACAACACGTTTGTCTTCCCACTGCAAAGCAAAGTTGTTGTTTCCCAGCAAATTCTTGAAGGCCCGCTGAACAGGGAGTTTCTCAATGCGACAAGTCACAGCTTTATCGAGATTAGCTGTATATGAAATGGATATATCCATTGCTCTGGCAATGGTGTGTAACACTGATAACAGGGGCTCACGGGTTGCTGATATACTCAGCATGGGAGGTTGGTAATCCACTGTGGCTGCATATGTTGCACCTGTGCCTGAAAAAGCAACGGTGCACAAAGCAACGAAGATATGACTTATTGATTTCATTTCTTGTCCTCGCAGAAATTGATACCCCTGCTTTCGCCGGGGTATCAGTTTCTTCTACTTCTGATAAACCTTCTACTTCTGATAAACGTTGCTTTCCACCATGGCTACACTCCCTGCTACTGTCGCACGAACAAGCATTTCAAGCTTGCCCTCCAGGATAGCTTGTCGCGCTGATAACTTAGCATTTTCAGCCTTCAATGCTGAAAGCTGAGTTTTCTGCTCTTTCGCGACCTTCGTCAGCACAGCCACAATATCCATGGCTGCCAGACTCTTGCGATCCTGCATGGCAACCAGTGC
>JAUZQI010000168.1 GCA_030951095.1 Mariprofundus sp.
CATCAATACACGCCCTGAACTGATGGGGGCATGGTGGGAACAGGTGGTCGCGCTGTCTGTGCATCGGCTGCATTATGTGCTGATGTTTACTGTGTTGATATCCGGGTACCTGATTCCAACAGCTGAAGGGGTTGGTGTTGATGTGTTCGGGTGGTTTACGGTGCCGGCCACGTTGACGTTTGATAAACAACAGGCTGATTTAATCGGGAATGATCTAATCGGAAATAATCTGATCGGTAAAATTCACTGGGCTTCTGCCTGGGCTATGATGGGTCTGGCAGGGCTGCATTCCGGAGCAGCACTGAAACACCATTTGATAGATAAAGACATCACCTTACTGCGAATGCTTGGCATCGCCGGAAGATAAAATCCATGAGAATCACCAAAGGAGAACATATGAGATTAAGAACCCTGATCGCAGCTTTGCTGCTGACTATTGTAGCTGCTCTGCCCGCGCAGGCAGAGCAATATGATATCGATATCAAGGGCCAGCATGCCTTTATACAGTTCAAGGTCAAACATCTGGGTTATAGCTGGCTGCTTGGTTCGTTTCGCACCTTTGACGGCCATTTTTCTTATGATGAGCGTAAACCGAAAAAAAACAGTGTCAGTGTGACGATCGATACGGCTAGTCTCGACACCAACCATGCTGAACGCAATAAGCATCTGCGTAGTGAAGACTTCTTCGATGTAGCCAGATATCCGACAGCAACATTTACCAGTACGTCTTATGAATCGACAGGCAAAAAGACCGGCATTCTGCACGGTAAACTGATCCTGCATGGTGTTAGCAAAGATATTGCCATCAAGGTCACACAGATCGGAACCGGCCCCGATCCGTGGGGCGGTTATCGTCGCGGCTTTGAAGGACACACCACACTACATTTATCTGATTACAAAATGAAGAAATCCGGCATGCTTGGAGCCGTAGCCGAAAACGTGGAGATATTCCTGTCGATCGAAGGTGTACGCACCAAACTGTTTTGAACACGTTTTTATAAGCCCCGAATTGTTCTTGAATAGCGACGTAAGTCGCGTTACAGCTACCCAACGATTGAATAATAAAATGGTAAAATCTTCCATTTTGTTATTCAAGAGTGCGGGATAAAAACCCAAAGGAGGAATCAATGAAAAAACATATGATCATATCTATTGCATTACTGGTGTTCGCTTCTACGTCTGCACTGGCAGAAGGCATGGGGCATAACAGCGGCATGCATCACAAGCTCAAGCAGGCCGATGTCAACCATGATGGGAAAACGACGAAAGCCGAGTTTATGACCGCCTCGAGTCAACAGGCGGAAAAACGCTTTGCCCATATGGATGCCAATGGCGATGGCGTGCTGGATAAAAAAGACCATCAGGCTCATTTCGATAAGATGGATGCCAACCATGATGGTTCGATCAGTAGGGATGAATTTACTGCATTTCATAAACAGATGTACAAACAGCATCATAAACAGAGCGGCAATCATGACTGAACCAACGATAGCAGCAAAAGAACCGGCAGTGCTGGAACTGGAACCCGGAACCTATTACTGGTGCGCCTGCGGCAAGTCGGGCAATCAACCATTTTGTGATGGTTCGCATGCCGATACAGATATCATTCCGCAGCTTTTTGAGATTGCCGAAAAACAGACTGTGGCGCTATGCCAGTGCAAGCAGAGCAAAAACCCGCCCTTTTGCGATGGCTCCCACAACGAATTGTAAGGGTGCTCTGAAAAAAAAGTCAGAGTATCCGTGCGGCCCATCGACGGGCCGCCAACATCAAACGCGTAAGTGCTTGATTTCGTGAGTGAAGGAAAAATGACACTTTTTTCGTCATGTACTGAATACGTGTCTCCATTCACTTATTCAGAGTTTCAGTAACAAGGAGAACCCATGGCCCAACAACGTATGAATGTGCAGGCACCGGTTGAACGGTTATTTGCAGAACGCTGGAGTTCGCGCGCTTTTGATGGTGAAAAACCGGTCGCAGCCGAATTGATTGCATCCTGTCTGGAAGCAGCGCGCTGGGCTCCGTCCTGTTTCGGCGAAGAACCCTGGCATTATATTGTCACGGATCGATTCGCTGACAAAACGAACTGGGACAGGGTGACGACTGCATTGGCACCCAAGAATCAGCTCTGGGCCAGGCATGCGCCGGTGCTGATTGTTTCGGTTGCAGAACCGGCATTTTCGCATAACGGCAAGCCTAATCGCTGGGCCGAATATGATACCGGACAAGCCACCATCTGCCTTTGCCTGCAAGCTGCGGCAATGGGGCTGGCAAGCCATCAGATGGGCGGTTTTAATCCAGATGCATTGAAACATGCATTTGCGCTGCCGGATCAGATGCATGTTATGAGCGTGGTTGCTATGGGTTATCCCGGCGATGTGGCAAGGCTGGATGAAGGTTTCCAGCCCATGGAAACAGATGCCAGAACGCGCAAGCCACTAGAGACGATTGTTCATAATGGGCAATGGAATTCGCCATGGCGGGCACCTGTCAATGCAGGCTGGGAAGCGCGCTATCAGGAAACACCAGTGCAACAGTTGCCATGGTTCTATCGTGATCTGGATGCTGATTTTGCACAGGCACTGAAGGCGTTTGATATTGCGACGGGTGATGTGCTCGATATTGGCTGTGGCCCCGGAACACAGGCAGTTGCCCTGGCCAAACTGGGTTTCAATGTCACAGCCAGCGATGTTTCGCAAAGTGCAGTAACGACCACCCGTCAGCTTGCCGACACAGAAAATACACCGGTTGAATGCCATGTCGATGATGTGCTGGATAGCAAGCTTACCGGCCCGTTTGACCTGATTCTGGATCGTGGTGTTTTCCACTGTTTTACTGAACCTGCCGATCAGCAGACATATCTGGCTACGGTGGGACGTTTGCTCAAGCCGCAGGGGTTATTGCTGCTCAAATGTTTCCATCGGGATGAAATACGGGAGCAGGGCCCGCCGGGGCGATATGGGGAAGAGGATATCCGCCACTTCTTTGCTGATGGATTTGAACTGATCGAGACGCGTTCTACACTGTTTGCATCTTCCGCAATGGATGATCCGCCCAAAGCGCTGTTTTGCATGCTTAAAAAATCTTGAACCGCAGAGTTTCACAGAGCACGACAAAAAGACATATAGATGAAAAGTTTATAGCAGCAAAAAAGCCATGGTGAATAAATGAGAGCCCATCTCAAAGAAAGGTAGGCAGAAGAGTCGCACTCTGCATCTTTTTTTGCGAATTCTAGGAGTCTGTCGGACTATGGCAATTCGTAGCGAGCAGGTGGGGAAGCGAGGCTAAAATTGGATGAATATAAGGAGCATAGTGGTTCTATGCGACGCATATTCAGCCTGTTTTGAACCGCTATCCCTACCGCACAGTAGATTTTGGCATAGCCCGACAGACTCCTATGATAAAAAATAATTCAAAACAGGAGCTAAAATGACTGATCTCTTTTCACCGATCCGGCTTGGGAATCTGGAATTGTCGAATCGCATGGTGGTGGCGCCGATGACACGTAACCGTGCACCGCAGGGCATACCGACTAAACTGATGGCTGAATATTATCGTCAACGTGCCACTGCCGGTCTGATTGTCACCGAGGGTGCCCAGATTTCAGAACAGGGAATTGGATATCCGGCCACGCCCGGTATCCATGCAGATGAACAAATCGACGGCTGGCAAACAGTCACCGAAGCAGTCCACGATGCAGGCGGTCATATCTTTTGCCAGCTCTGGCATTGTGGCCGAATTTCACATCCGGATTATCACGGGGGCGATAAACCCGTCGCACCATCTGCAATTTTGGCAGCAGGTCAGGCATTTACGTATGAAGGGCTAAAAGATTTTTTTGAACCACGGGCGTTTGACGCAGATGAAATTCCGGGCGTTGTCGAACAGTATCGCCATGCAGCAGCTTGCGCGATGCAAGCGGGCTTTGATGGTGTGGAACTCCATTCCGCCAATGGATATTTACTGGATCAGTTTTTACGAGATGCTACCAACCGGCGCACCGATTTATATGGTGGTTCAATAGAACACCGCATTCGCCTGCTAAAGGAAGTTACTGAAGCCGTAGTTGTTGAAATTGGCGCAGACAAAGTAGGTGTGCGCATTTCACCGGTTAATGCATTTAACGATATTCACGATTCCGATCCACAGGCTCTGTTTAATCAGGTTGCATCAATGCTCAGTGGCCTCGGCGTTGCCTATCTGCATATTGTTGAGGTAACGATGATCGGTGAGATAGATACAGCTGTTAATATGACTGAAATTCGAGGTCACTTCAACGGCCTTTACATTGCCAATGGAGCTTATGACAAAACACGTGGCAATGCTGCGATTGTAGAGAATCGTGCCGATCTGGTGGCCTACGGCGTCCCGTATCTCGCCAACCCGGATTTGCCGGAGCGCTTCAAACAGAATGCAGTTCTGAACGAAGCGGATCAAGCCACTTTCTATGGTGGCGATGGGCACGGATATACCGATTATCCAACACTAAGGAAGCGCTGATCAAACCATGATTCACGATCCTGCATGTGAAATGAACGATTTCTTCGTTAAAGATTTGAGTCATAGCGGTGCTATGCCTTGCAATCTTTGCCTTGAGCTCCTTCATTTCCCATTGCGGTCTCATCAAACC
>JAUZQI010000169.1 GCA_030951095.1 Mariprofundus sp.
GCAATAGCGTCAATGTTTCAAATGCCTCATCCAGCGTGCCAAATCCGCCTGCCGTGAGTATGATAGCATCGCTTTCCTTGAGAAAAAATACCTTGCGAGTAAAGAAATACTGGCAGTAAAAATGGCGCGGAGAATCGATCATTACCGGGTTGGGCAATTGCTCCATCGGAAGATTGATATTGATGGCAAAGGAGTTCTTTTCACCGGCCCCTTCATTGGCCGCCTGCATCATGCCACCGCCGCCACCGGTGATAATCATAAAACCGGCTTTTTGCAGAGCTGCGGCGCAACTGTAGGCATGCTGATAGCGCGGGTGATCTTTCGGTGTTCTGGCCGAGCCGAAAATGGCCACTTTTCGACATGACTGATAGGGTTTGAACACGTCCAGTCCCTGACGTAATTCAGACAGTATTCTGGACAGCATTTTGATATCTACATTTTCATAGTCGCCGGATACCAGTCGCAGTGTTTCCAGAATCAGGGCGCGTTTATAAGGGGAGTCGTTCTCATAATCGGCGAGCAGCACTTGCACATGATCACGAATACTTTCCGGCAGGACGTCGATGCCGGTCGATTTTCTCATACAGCTGAGCCAGTTGCAAAAGGCTGAGTGGATGGGTTGCAATTCCACTTCGAGTGAATTTTTGGAATGGAATGAGGAGCATGGTGGTTCCATTCTCCGAAATTCCAGTTCGACAATGCGCCGGAGGGGAGAAGTAAATCGCCGTTCACGACTTTTGCAAGTGGCTCAGCTTGTACCGGATATTTAGTCCGGTGCATTGATGATGACATCAATACGCCGGTTCATGTCACGTCCCTGTGTAAATTCATTGCTGGCAATAGGGCTGACTTCACCATAACCCAGCGCTTTTAAACGTGGGCCGTCAGCACCGGCGGCAATGAGAAAATCGCGTACGGCTTCGGCGCGTTTCAGCGATAAAACCTGATTGGGTTTGACATCACCACGGTCGTCAGTGTGACCTTCAATACGCAGGCTGCGATCCTGATAAATATCCATGGCCTGTTTCAATCGGCCCAACAAGTCGAAATATTTCGAAGCAACCTTGCTCCTGCCGGAATGGAATTTCAGCCCGGTGAGTCGAATCAGCAATGAGCCGTCAAGATTGACCAGAATTTCTGCTTCACCCTGTTTGAAAAGTTTTTGTAGTTGCTGTTGCCGTTTTTTCTCGAAAGTTTCCCGCTCCAGTTTGGCTTTGAATGCTTCCTTGATCGTGGATAACTGGCTTTGCTGCTCCTGCTTCATCTCATCGGTTTGTGCTGCCAGTTTGTTTTGCAGTTCCGTTCCAAGCCTGGCCATATCCAGACGATGCGCTTCGCGTTCATCGGCCAGTTCTTTGTTCAGCTTTTTTACTGCCCGCAGCAAATCCCTGCTTTCAATATCTGTCAACATGGGACTGGATTCACTACTGATCCCCAATTCATGAGCCAGTTGCAGTTTCAGCATTCTTATTTTTAGAATGAGTTCTTCATGGCTGCTGCGCTTTCTGCGCCATGCCTTGACCTGTTGGGCGACATGTTCGGCTTCACGAGCCAGGTATAAACCGGACTCCGGATATTCAGGTACGGTGCGGGTTCTCCCCTTGTTGAAGGCTTCCAGTTCAGCCAGTTTATCCTTGGCTGCCTGATAAATGTGCGGCGCATACTGTTTGGCATTGGCATTAGCCGCTTTACCGATTGTGCTTGCTGTCAGGTTGGTTAGCCATGGCAATGTTTTGTCCAGCACCTGCCTGTAATATTTCGCCGCTTTGTCGGCGTGGATCCGGGTTTGATTCAGCTCCCCGCGTTCATGTGTCTCAATAGCCAGCGTCAATTCACGTTCAGCACCTTTCACAACCTGTGTTGGTGACAGGTCACTGATTGCCTTGCCGGATGAAGTAATGATTGCGGTGATGGCGACTGCACCTTTACGTAAACTCAATAGTCTGGCGAAACGCTGTTTGAAATCTGCGGCGGTATGTTTGGCTTCGGTCAGCTTTTCAGCTGCTTTAGCCAGCGCAGCATCAACTTCCTGTTGTTTTTCCTGCTCGCTTGCCAGCATGGCAGCACCCATATAGGCCTCGGCGCGTTCGATGGTTTGCGGGGCGAAGCGATGATTTTCGCCATGGTTGAATGTTTTGATCTGTTGTCGCAACAGTTTCTGATTATTGTCTGTAGCCTGTACTGGTGTACTGAACGATGTACTGAACAGCAGTGTGACCAGAAGTGTGATGAGAAAATAGTGAAATTTAGGCAAGGTGTAGCATCCTTTCCAGTGCCAGCCTGGCCCAGCGTTTTTGTTGTTGAGGCACTGTGATTTGATTGTTAATGGTCTGATGGCCGTTCCGGGAATCACGGATGGATGTCAGAGCTGCGCACAGGTGTTGCGGATCGGTGCGAAACATGGTTGAGCACATGCATACCATGGGAGAGAGAAACCAGATGGGTTTGTCCGGAAACTGAATACGCAGGCGATTGACAAGATTCAATTCTGTACCAATGGCAAACGCCTGTCCTGTTTCAGCTTCTGATACTCGTTTGATAATCATTTCGGTCGAACCGACGAAATCGGCTGTTTCACAAACAGCACGCGAACATTCCGGATGGGCCAGAATTTCAATGTCTGCATGATTGCGGCGCATGGTGTCGGTATGTTCCGGTTTGAACAGCTGATGTACCGAACAAAAACCTTTCCATAGAATAAGACGTGCTTTTTCGATTGCATCCGCGTGATTACCACCCATGGGTAAAGCAGGGTCCCAGATGATCATGTCTGAATCAGGTACGCCCATCGCCATGGCTGTGTTTTCACCCAGATGTTGATCCGGGAAGAAAAGGATTTTTTCACGGTTGCCCCAACTCCATTCAAGAACTTTCTGTGCATTGCCGGAGGTGCAGACAATACCGCCATGTTCGCCGCAGAATGATTTCAGGGCCGCAGTGGAATTGATATAGGTGACCGGAGTAACGCACTCATCCGGATTGATGATTTCGGAGAGTTGCTGCCAGCAGCGTGTTACCTGCTCATCATCCGCCATATCCGCCATCGAACAGCCGGCAGCCAGATCGGGCAGAATCACGGTCTGGTCATCACTGGTCAGAATATCGGCAGTTTCAGCCATGAAATGCACACCGCAGAAAATGATGTAAGGGGCGCTGGTCTCAGCGGCTTGCTGAGATAATTTTAATGAATCTCCGGATACATCGGCGAAGGCAAACACTTCCTCGCGTTGATAATGGTGACCGAGAATCAGCACCTGATCACCGAGTTCGGCTTTCAGTTGCTTGATTTGTTCGAGAATATCGGTTTCGGGTGTATCGTAAAGCTGCGTCAGCAGCGCCTGTGCATTCATATGCCAAAGTTTCCGGCCCCGTCCACTCCTTGTCAAATAAGCCTGATTAGGGCTATTCGGGATAATTCACTGCAGAGTACGAAAAGGATACAGAAGAAAAACAAAAAGAATGGCATTGGGCGCGCTGTGAGCAACCAGTTGCGTGCAACAAGGCACAAGTCTGGGTACGATTCGCACAAGTTTTGACTGGAGATATTTTATGCCTGTTTATCGTTCACGCACCACCACCCATGGCCGCAATATGGCCGGTGCCCGCTCATTATGGCGTGCTACAGGCATGAAAGACGGAGATTTTGATAAACCGATTATTGCGGTGGTGAATTCCTTTACCCAGTTCGTGCCGGGGCATGTGCATCTGAAAGATTTGGGGCAGATGGTGGCACGTGAGATCGAGGCCGCCGGTGGTGTGGCCAAGGAGTTCAATACCATCGCCGTGGATGACGGTATCGCCATGGGGCATGGCGGTATGCTGTATTCATTGCCGAGTCGCGAGATCATTGCCGACTCAGTGGAATATATGGCCAATGCCCATTGCGCCGATGCGCTGGTCTGCATCTCCAACTGCGATAAAATCACCCCGGGTATGATGATGGCGGCACTACGTTTGAATATTCCGGCCGTGTTTGTCTCCGGCGGCCCGATGGAAGCGGGCAAAATAACCATTGATAATCGTGAGAAATTACTTGACCTGGTCGATGCCATGGTGATGGCGGCTGATCCGAATGAATCGGATGAGGATGTGGCAGCAGTGGAGCGTTCGGCCTGCCCAACCTGTGGTTCCTGTTCCGGTATGTTTACTGCCAATTCGATGAATTGTTTGGCTGAAGCACTGGGGCTGGCATTGCCGGGTAACGGTTCACTGCTGGCAACGCACAGTGATCGCAAAGAACTGTTCCTTGAAGCAGGCCGTTTGGTTGTAGATTTATGCAAACGTTATTATGAAGGGGATGATGCATCCGTATTACCACGCTCAATTGCCACTTTCGAAGCGTTTGAAAATGCCATAGCGCTGGATATTGCCATGGGCGGCAGCACCAACACCGTCCTGCATCTGCTGGCCTGTGCACAGGAAGCTGGTGTCGATTTCACCATGCAGGACATCGACCGCATGAGCCGCAAAGTACCCAACCTGTGCAAGGTTGCCCCTGCGGTTCAACAGTATCATATGGAAGATGTGCATCGTGCCGGCGGTGTCATCGGTATTCTGGCCGAACTGGATCGGGATGGATTGCTGCATCGAGATGTTCCCACGGTACACACAGCCACGCTGGGTCAGGCACTCGATGCCAATGATATCATGAATGAAGTCAATTCAGGCCCGCGAGAAATGTTCCGTGCAGCGCCGGGCGGTATTCCGACTCAGGTAGCATTTTCACAATCTGAGCGCTGGAAAACACTGGATACCGATCGTGAATCCGGCTGCATTCGCAGTGTTGGACATGCGTATTCGAAAGAGGGCGGTTTGGCGGTTCTCTTCGGCAATATTGCCGAACGGGGCTGCATCGTAAAAACCGCCGGTGTGGATGAATCCATTTGGACGTTCAGCGGTACTGCTCGCGTATTTGAATCTCAGGATGATGCCGTGACTGCTATCCTGAATGATAAAGTCGTTGCCGGCGATGTGGTGGTTATCCGTTACGAAGGCCCGAAAGGTGGCCCCGGCATGCAGGAAATGTTGTACCCGACTTCATACCTGAAATCCAAGGGTATGGGCAAAGTCTGTGCCCTGCTTACTGATGGTCGTTTCTCCGGTGGTACATCCGGTCTATCCATCGGGCATGCATCACCCGAGGCAGCAGAAGGTGGTGCAATCGGTCTGATCGAAGGGGGTGATACGATTGAAGTCGATATCCCCAACCGCACGATCAATCTGACTGTGTCTGATGATGAACTTGCAATCCGTCGCGCCGCAATGGAAGCGAAAGGCACAGATGCATGGCAACCTGTGAATCGCGATCGTGTTGTTTCCAAAGCGCTACAAGCCTATGCGGCACTGACGACTTCAGCAGATAAAGGTGCGGTTCGTGATTTGGGCCAGTTAAAACAATGATTGATCGGCCCTTTTTGGTGTATACGTTTTTACCCGGGCACTACAAAGTAAGCTGGAGCTGTTGAGGATATGATTATGAAAAGATATGTTTTTGTTGCGGCGATTTTGATGCTGCCTGCGTGCACCACGACAACACACCAGGAGCCAACGCATCATGAAAAATCTGCCATACAGATTGATAAGGCGGATGTTGCTGTAGTCGGAAATCAAAGTGACCGAATTATTCGGGATGATGTCATTATCGGTGACGTGCTGGGAGGACTGGTCGGGGCATTTCTCGATGCGGACAGGGGTGATCGTATTCATGCATCAGAAGCGCGTTATCACCGCCGCAATTGTAATCAGGGTAATGCCTACTTTAGCAAGGCAAGGCAGACCAGCGATCTGGAAGAACGGCTTGCGTTCATGCAAGAAGGCATTCGGTATTGCCCTGACAATCCGGCTGCCCACAATGATTTGGGGTTGGGTCTGATGCTTTGGGGAGATTTGACCGCTGCACGTACACACTTTGCTTACGCACTCAGACTTGACTCCGATTACAATCCGGCCCGGATCAATCTCTCCCGCATACAATATAATCAGAAGCCGGGGCAGAAGGTAGAACAGGGCAGTAATAATGAGGGCGGGCATCATGGTGCCGGAGCTGCTGCACATCGCGGTAGCTGGGAGAAACATTACCAGAACAGCGAAGAGCATCTCGAGAGACGCAAAAGGTGGAGTGATCGGCAGAAAAAACTCATAAAACAAAATGGAAGATATGATTGATTATCTGGCTGCATAGTTCGCTACCCGGGCAATCAATGGGGGTAACCCTGTTGATTGGATGAGTTGATCAGTTAGGGTCTGTTCACACTAATTCTGATTGAAGCGTTGCTACCCCATTGAGGCCAGTCAAGGCGCAAGGAGTGAGATTTGGTTGTTCCAAATAAACGATGAGCAACGCTAAATGGTCTCGATTGTTTTGAACCAGGCCGGGGCGCAGCCCAGCGGGAGATGCCATTTTTGCACGCTGCCACGTTATTTCTCACTGAAATGCATTCAGCACATTGCACTCGAAATGCCTTACAGCGCCAAAAATAGCTATATCGCTACAGCCAGAATTAGTGTGAACAGATCCTAGTACCCTGCACTGATGCAGTGTTCTCCCTGAATCCATCAGGTGCGTAGAAAGGATAATCAGGGTTCGTTTTGAGGGTTGCTCCGGCAGGAGTGGTAGGCGCTGATACTCGACAGGGTTGAGACGGTATAGGGTACAACCATGGTCAGGGCGCTTTTTAGCCAGGCTGTTGAGTCCATGGTGCCAGCGACGATGGCATCGCCGTGGTTGATGAAGACCAGAATCGGCCCGTCAACCAGGGCAAAGCGTAGTGCAGTGCGGATAACTTCCGGTTGGCGGGCTGTGTGCAGATGTTTTCTCATGGGGAGTTTCGTAACAGTGGCATGCGCCTCACTCTGCCGTAGATGGGATATATATGACAAGCCATATGAGCCAGGGCAATCGCATTAAAATATTGTAGTCACTCAATATGAATACGTGGATGATCTTGGACTGGCGCAATGGATATGGAGATATACTTGTTCTTTCTTTGGTGTCTTAATTAATACCAACCGAATTACACTATAAACATATCTCGTATTCTATGACATGGAGCTTAGTTTTTACTAGGCGGCTGATTTCTGCCAGTTATGAACATTCACATCATTATCTGTCCACTCTCCAATATGGCTGTTGAACTAACCTTTACCCTGCAATCCTTCCAAGTGCTCAATTGCCACTTTTACTGCGTTTTCTATGATTTCTAGTGGAGCCTTGGCTCTTATCATAACAAACAGTCCAAGAGTTAAAGAGGTGAAGAAGTCAGCTTCTCCTTTTAGGGCTATAGATTTATCCAGCTCGCCACGGTTGCATGAAGTATTCAGTGCTTTGTAGAATGCTTTTGAAATATGCCCAAAGTAGCGTTGTACAAATTCCCCCCCAGTAGGGTCCACTGGGCCAAATTCAACTGCGGTGTTGCACAACAGGCACCCGCGACCCGAAGCAGATCCATTGGATGCCGATGCGAAGAACATCAGGAGCTCTCGAATCTCTTTAACTCCTGCCGTAGGAGCCTCCAGAGGCCCAAAGTTCCGATCAACCACCTCTCTGTTGTAACGATCTAATGCCTCTTCAAATAATTTCTGCTTACTTCCAAATTCAGAATAAATGCTAAATTTATTTACACCTAGAGACTCGACAAGCATCTGTGTTGTGGTTCCTTCAAAGCCATGATCTCGAAAAACCTCCATCGCTTTCCCTGTCAAATCATCTCGGTCGTAATTTTTTTTTCGCCCCATCTCTCTCTCCTGCTTGACGCTCTCACATTCGGCTACTATGTTTCTAACCGATCGGTCAGTTAATGTAAACACAAAAGGAGATGACCAA
>JAUZQI010000017.1 GCA_030951095.1 Mariprofundus sp.
GTCGGTACTGGTCGCCCTGGAAAAGATAGGTATGGAGCTGCATGACCCCATGATTCACCGTGCTTCAACCTGGTTGAAATCGATACAACGCCACGATGGCGGCTGGGGGGAAGATCATGACACCTATTTCAACCCCGAAAAGGCAGGTCAGGGACAAACCAGCACAACATTCCAGACAGCATGGGCGTTGTTGGGGCTAATGGCAGCGGGTGAATCGAAATCCCCTGAAGTCGAACGAGGCATTGCGTATTTGATGACCCGACAGCAGGCTGATGGGCTATGGCAGGATGCGGCCTTTACAGCCCCTGGTTTCCCGCGCGTTTTTTACCTGAAATACCACGGTTATGACAAATATTTCCCACTCTGGGCTCTGGCCCGATACCGCAAGCTGCATCACCTTAAGACCGCGTGAAACAACTGGGCATTATCGCTGCGCTTCCGGCGGAGGCGAAATGTCTTGCAGGGTATACTGACAAAAAAAATAGCCATTTCACTCACACCGTTGCATCCCCGCTTCAAATAGCAGACAACGTGTTACTAATCATCTCAGGCATAGGGGAGGAACAGGCTACGACAGCAGCCACGGCACTGCTCGATCATGGTGTCAATGCGCTTCTCAGCTGGGGCTGTGCAGGTGCATTATCCGCCCAGTTGCAACCTGGAGACTTATTGCTACCACGCAGCATTCAAACGCAGACATCCATTAGCTTCGATACAGACCGGGCATGGCAGGCTCGACTTTCCCGTACCCTTGCGGTTAGGTGTAATCCTTGCAGCGATGCACTGGTCACAAGCACCGATATCATTACAGCATCGTCACAGAAACAGGTATTGAATCAATCCAGCGGAGCTGTCGCCGTTGATATGGAAAGCGCTGCTATTGCAATGGTTGCACAAAAAGCAGGTGTCCCGTTCATGGTTATCCGAGCCATTGCTGATGATGTAAACACTGCCATCCCCGCCAACATAGCAATGGTCATGGATAAATTCGGCAATATCAGTTACGCCCGAATGCTCAGTTTACTGTTATTGCATCCGGCATTATGGCTTCACCTGATTCGTCTGGGGCGACAGTTTAGTGCAGCCAAATCCACACTATCTCTCGCTGCCACAACCCTCACTCCGGATTTGCTTGCTTTTTCAAACCAGACAGATCCATGAAATCACCACAATCAGATAACAGTACCCCCCCTCTCTCACCTCTGAAAAACCTGCTGACATGGTGGATTGCCATAGCCTGCCACAAAACTTACTGGGTACTGGTTATTGCTCTTTTCCTCGGTGCCGGAGCATTCGAATATACCAGCCATCATCTGGGCTTCAACACCAATACCAATGATATGCTGGCCGCCGACCTGCCGTTTCGCCAAACTTATCAGCACTTTGAACAGGGCTTCCCGCAATACACCCATAATATTCTGGTTGTCATTGATGCCGATTCTCCGGAAAAGGCCCGCGATGCCGCCAAGCGACTGGCAGCCCAGTTGGAAACACAACCGCAACTGTTCTCATCCGTCTATCTGCCACGCGCCAGCGCATTTATGGAAAGCCATGCCTTGCTCTATCAGGACATGGACGAGTTGGAAAAAAATGCCAGCGATCTGGCTACCATGCAACCGTTTCTTGGCAAGCTATCCTCCGACCTGAGCTTGCGCGGTCTGTTTCTCTTGCTTACGGATGTGCTCGAGGCCGAAGACGCACCGGATTCGGTGGATATCACAGCTGTGGCAACACCTGTCACGGCAGCGATTCGTGCCGTGATGAACCACCAACATGAACCATTATCTTGGCAAGAACTGATACAGGGAGAATCATCAGAGGCCACCAAACAACGCCAGCAATTCATCCTGCTGCAACCACGCATGGATTTCTCCAGTTTCCTGGCTGCCAAACCGGCCATGCAGACAGTAAAAAACGCCGCTGCTACGCTGCAACTCGATGCCGATCACGGTGTTCGCGTACGCCTGACCGGCAGTGCCGCGTTAAGCCATGATGAGTTGGTCAGCGTCAGCGCAGGAGCAGGCATAGCAGCATTGCTGGCCTTGTTGCTGGTGGGGGTGTTACTGACCATCGGTCTGGGCTCATTCCGTTTTGTTGTCGCCACCCTGCTCTGCCTGATGACCGGCCTGATTCTCACCGCCGCATTTGCCGCACTGACCATTGGCCATTTGAATCTGATTTCGGTGGCTTTTGCCGTATTATATATCGGTCTTGGTGTGGATTACGCCATCCATCTCTGCCTGCGCTGTCGCGAGATTGAAAAAACAGGCCAAGGCACCACATCCGCAATCGGGCAGGCAGCACATGATGTCGGCACGTCATTGCTATTATGTGCAGTAACCACGGCTGTCGGTTTTTACTGCTTCGTGCCAACCGACTACACCGGCGTATCGGAGCTCGGCATCATATCGGGTAGCGGCATGTTTATCAGCTTGGTGGTTACACTCACCCTGCTTCCCGCCATCCTGTGCATCTGGAACAAGTTCATACCGCTTCAGCACAAACCCGCTGTCAGAGCCAAAGAAGCGATAGCATGGCAATTCCCGACTATGCTGTCGCTTGATGGTCATGCACACACGGTTCGTATCATGGCAATAGTGGCCGCACTAGCCGCCGCCATATGGCTGCCGCAGGCAAGATTCGACTACAACCCGATCAACCTGCGCGATCAGGCCAGCGAATCGATTACAACCTATAGAGATTTGATCGCCAGCCATAATATTTCGCCTTCCAGCATCATGGTGCTGACACCCGATGCAGAACGGGTAAACGCCATTCAACAACGACTCAATCGACTGGATACTGTGGATAAAACCATCTCCCTGTTTAATTTCATTCCATCGGATCAGAACGAGAAGCTTGCCATCATTGATGATATGTCACTGTTGCTCGGCTTTGAACCGGAGACAAAGAACCCGATAGTGGTAACTACTGCCGAACAAGTGAATGCCATCCAGCAACTTGAATCTGCCCTGAATATTTATATCACATATTTCAGCCAATCTAAACTGGATGATACCGCCCTTCAGAAACTAAACGTCTTCAGACAACTGTATCAAACGTTGCAATCTTTCTCACGGAACCTTGCCAGCCAGCCAACTGACGCAAAGAAAACAACCCTTATGACGCTGGATAAGGATTTGCTGGGTACGCTGCCCACCACACTCGATCTGCTACAAACCACCCTTTCCGCTACTACTATCAGCCGGCAGAACATCCCCGCAAGCTTAAGCCGGCGTTGGTTTAGCGATACCGACCTCTACCGTATTGAAGTCATACCCAAAGAAGATATCGGTGAAATCGGGAACTTGCGCCGCTTTGTCAGCCAGGTGAGGATGGTTTCGCCGGATGCGACCGGAGCCCCGATATTTACGCTGGAAGCTGGCGATGCTGTGATCAGGGCTTTCATACAGGCATTCGGGATTGCATTCGTGTTGATTTTCCTGCTGTTATTGGCGCTCCTGCGCAGCATTGCCGATACCTTGTTGATTCTCCTGCCACTGTTGCTGGCAGCCATGCTAACTGGTGCTTGTGCCGTACTACTCGATATCCCGTTTAATTTTGCCAATGTCATAGCCCTGCCGCTACTACTCGGCATCGGCGTGGATAATGGTATTCACATGGTGCAGCGTTTCCGGCATATGCAGTCCGATCAACGCCCCAGACAACAATCAGTTCATCATGAGATATTACGCACCAGCACATCGAAAGCTGTGGTGCTCAGTGCGTTGACTACCATTTGCAGTTTTGGCGCACTCGCCTTCTCTCCGCATCAGGGTACAGCGGATATGGGACAGTTACTTACGCTCGGTGTGATCATTATTCTCATCTGCACGCTCGTAGTACTGCCAGCTTTCCTGCAATGGCAGCCTGCACAAAAGCCTTCTGAAACTGGCGTAAAATCATGACAACACTGGTTACCGGCGCATCCGGCTTTGTCGGCTCGGCAATCGTACGGCGACTGTTGCAGGCCGGACACCAGGTGCGCGTCCTGCTCAGGAAACATAGCCCGCGTAACAATATCAATGATTTGCCGGTAGAAATCGTCAGCGGCGATTTAACAGACATGCCCTCGCTGGAAAATGCCGCTTCCGGTTGTTCCTCACTGTTTCATGCTGCAGCAGATTACCGCTTGTGGACGCGCAATCCCGATGAAATGTACCGAGTAAATGTCGACGGTACGCGCAATATCATGCTGGCAGCAATCGAAGCAGGGGTGTCACACATTGTCTATACCAGCAGCGTAGCCACGATCGGCCTGCATGCAGACAGCACACCCGCAGATGAATCCACACCCTCAAGCCTGGATGATATGATTGGCCATTATAAACGCTCCAAATTTATGGCTGAATCCGTCGTCCGGAATCTCGTTGCAGAACAAAGTCTGCCTGCGGTGATCGTCAACCCTGCCGGCCCCGTCGGCCCACGCGATATCAAACCGACACCGACTGGTCAGATGATACTCGACACCATGCGCGGGCGTATGCCCGGTTATATCGATACAGGACTGAACATCGTCCATGTCGATGATGTAGCCGAAGGCCATCTGCTGGCTTTTGAACATGGCTTAGCGGGTGAACGTTATATTCTGGGCGGCGAGAATCTGCCGTTGAAAGAAATTCTGACACGGGTGGCCACACTGGCCGGGCGCAAACCGCCGCGCATTCGCATGCCATATTATGGCGTCTTACCATTAGCATGGCTGAGTGAAGTGATTGCATCAATAACAAGCGCCACACAGCCACTGATTGCTATGGATGGCGTTCGCATGACTCGCAAACATATGTATTTCTCATCCGACAAAGCCCAGCGTAAACTGGGTTATAATCCTCGACCTGCCCAGGCAGCGCTCGAAGATGCTGTAATATGGTTCAAACAACTCGGCTATTGCAAATAACGTGTTAACTAACGTGAAACCGGTGACGCTATTCAGCCTCATGCTCGGCATTGCCAGCTTTATTGGCCTGCTCATCTGGCAAGGCATCGGTGAAGTCACAAGCACGTTGGCAACAGCAGGATGGGGCTTGACTGTTGTTGCTGCATTTCATCTGATCCCCATGCTGAGCAGCGGTGTCTGCTGGCGCATTCTGTTACCCGCCCGACATCGCCTTCCACTATCTCGTCTGGTAGAAGCGCGCTGGATCGGCGAATCGATCAACAGCATACTACCGGTAGCCCAGATTGGCGGTGAATTTGCCAAAGCGCGCTGGGTGATGCGCAATAGTAACCAGCGAAACGGTATTCCCGGTTCCGTCGCCGGTTCCAGTGTCGTGGTGGAAGTGACCATTTCCCTGCTTACCCAGATTATATTTACCATCATCGGTCTCTCTGCCCTGCTGTTCTATCTGGATCTAAACAGTCACCTGGTTGTGGAAGTTGCTGTCGGCATAGCTATAATGATAGCTCTTCTGATGGCATTCTATGCCAGCCAGCATCACAACCTGTTTGAACGTGTGGCGCATCTGTTGGAAAAAATTTCAGGCGGCAAACAGTGGCTTAAACTCTCGGGCGGGGCCAACACACTGGATCAGGCTATTGTCAATATTTATAGCAGGAAAACAGCTTTGGCAACGGCTTCTGCATGGCGATTACTCAGCTGGTTTCTGGGTATCGGCGAGGTTTGGTTAATTATGTACTTCCTCGGGCATCCGATCAGTTTGATGGAGGCATTGCTGCTCGAAAGCCTCGGCCAGGCCATCCGTGCAGCCGGATTCCTGATCCCCGCTTCACTGGGTGTTCAGGAAGGAGGTTTCCTGCTGCTCGGTATCGTACTGGGCATCCCGTCACAAACAGCATTAGCTCTTTCACTGGGTAAGCGTATACGCGAGCTGATATTAGGAATCCCGGGGCTGATTATCTGGCAGATTGGAACATGGAAAACCGGAGCCGGACAGCGTCTGTCGCAACACAGGCAGGGCAAAGATCAGGCCGATCAAAACCCGGAGCATGTCATTGAGTAAGCACGCGCAACAACAGACGACTGTCTGACATGGAAATGCTGCAAAAAATCAACTTTATTGCACATGCATCCAAACGCATTGTCGATGACAAGGCGCTGTACGCTCAGCTTGTCATCACGCGCAACTGCAATCTGTCCTGCGCCTATTGCAATGAATATACCACAGGCGCGCCACATATCCCGGTTGAAACCCTGATCGGCCACATCAATATGCTGGATGATCTGGGGGTGCTGATTTATGACATTCTGGGCGGTGAGCCGTTGATGCATCCGGCACTGTCCGATCTGGTCGCGCATATCAAAACCAAACAACACGGTGCCAATCTGGTCACGGTTATCAGCAACGGTTTTCTGCTCACATCCAAAATCATCGAATCACTCAATGCGGCCGGCCTTGACCTGATGCAAATCAGCGTCGATTCCGTGCATCCTGGCAGCCAGTCGATGAAATCACTAAAAAGCCTGCTTCCCAAGCTGCGCATGCTGAACGAACAAGCCCGCTTCACCGTCAAAGTACAAACGGTATTAACTCCGGAAACAGCTGCTGAATATCAGGATTTTCGCCAACTACTCGCCGGGTTTCCATTTGAGTTCAGTTTTTCTTTCCTGCATCAGGCCGGTGGCAGGATCGCTATCAGCGGCAAACAATATCTGGAGCTGTTTGATCAGCAACAACTCTGGGGCG
>JAUZQI010000170.1 GCA_030951095.1 Mariprofundus sp.
ACTACCGAGAAAAAGGTCGCAAAGGCCTGGAATGATTTCGGCGGACTGATAACCGCACTGAGTCATATCGTGGGTATTGATCCAGGTTGTGCAGTTGCTGTCATATGCGTGGAATCCAGTGGCAAGGGATTTTCTGCGGACAAACGCATGATTATCCGTTTCGAGAATCATAAGTTCTGGAAATTCTGGGGCAAACAGCACCTGAATCAATTCAACGAACATTTTAAATATCAAAAAGGCAAAGCGTGGTTGGGCCATGAGTTTCGCTCCTCTGCCAACGCAGACTGGAATAATTTTCACGGCAAGCAGTCTCGCGAATGGGATGTATTCAATTTTGCCAAAGGTCTGGATGAACCAGCAGCCATGCAATCTATCAGTATGGGATTGCCGCAAATCATGGGGTTTAATCATGCAGCAATTGGTTATGAGTCACCCGGGAAAATGTTTAGCAGATTTCAATTCGATATTCGATATCATATCCTCGGATTATTCGATTTCCTGCGCGGTGCCGGAACCACATCCCCCATGCTGCAAGCATTGCAACGCAGCCAGTATGATCAGTTCGCTTCACACTATAACGGCTCCGGTCAAGCCGCCAAATACGCCACCTTGATAGAAAATCACTTCGAAACGTTCAAGAACCTGGCTTGATGGCGGGCATGTAGTATGGATTTTGGCTCATGAAATAGTCGTTCTTCAGCCTGTCGAAAAAAATATGGAAAGTCTTATCTGAATTTATTAACCTGTGATCAGCAATGCAGGGGGGAAAACGTTTCATGGACAAGCAGTCTTTAGATACAAACCATGCCATCAAAATATCGGAACGTATCTGGTGGGTAGGTCATTATATTGAGGGAGACCCGTTTCAGTGCCACACCTATCTGATTGAGAACGGCGATCAATCCGTGCTATTCGATCCCGGATCAAAACTGACCTTTAATTATACGCTCGGGAAAATTGAAGAGGTAACCCCCTTCTCGAATATTCGCTACTTTGTCTGCCACCATCAGGATCCTGACATTACTGCAGCAATGGGGTTGATTGATCAGATGGTAAATCGTGACGATGTGCTTCTTGTGACACATTGGCGAGCGGCAGCATTGCTGAAACATTATGACCTGAAAAATATCCCCTTCTGGCAGGTAGAAGAACACGACTGGAAACTGGAACTGGATGATCGCACCCTGCGCTTTATCTTCACACCGTATATGCATTTCCCCGGTGCATTCTGCACCTTCGACGAAAAAAGCGGCATCATGTTTTCCAGTGATATCTTTGGAGGCTTTACCGAAGAATGGAGCCTGTATGCCAAAGATGAATCCCACTTCGAAGCAATCAAACCATTCCACGAACATTATATGCCCAGCCGCGAAATCATGCAGCACGGTTTATCCAGAATGCGGGAATACCCCATCAGGATGATCGCCCCGCAACATGGTTCCATTATTCCTGAAACGCTGGTGGATTTTATGTTTGATCGCCTGGCCGGGCTGGATTGTGGTTTGTATCTGATGGTCAAGGAAGATACGGACATCAAACATCTGGTAGCCATGAATCAGATGCTGCGGGAATCCATGGAAGCTATGATGTTATATCGGGATTTCAGTGATATTGCCCATTATTTATTGAGCGCTGTACAAAAGATTCTCCCGATCAAGGCGCTATCATTCATGGTCAAGGATGATGGGCAGATGCTCTTGCTTGCTCCCGACAACTTTTATCATGGTGCAATTATTGATATCTCGCCTGATTTTCAGGAAATTTTTTCCTGTGATCAACATACCTGGCAAGAGAAACATTCAACCCACTACAAAAATATAGCCGCCCCTTCCTGTGAGGAGGTTCAGCTCGTGATGCCGTTATTTTCAGCTGAAAACAAAATCTGTCGGGCAGCAGTCGTCATGCATATGGAAGCCGAAACCACCATCAGTGCCGAAATAGATGCCTTGTTCAGTCGCCTGATGGAGCCATTATTAACCGCAGTCGAAAGGGAAATAATTTTCAGATCGATGGAAGAAGACCGTGATGTCATCTATGAGCGTTCTATCCGTGACCCCCTGACGGGGCTGTTCACCAGATTGTATATGAAGGACACGGTTTCCCGCATGCTTGAATTGCATGATCGCGAGATCAATTCATCTGTCTCTATCGTCATGTTTGATGTGGATCATTTCAAGCATGTGAATGATACCTATGGACATATGACAGGTGATGAGGTTCTCAAAAAAGTCAGCTCTGTCATTCTGACAGAATGTCGCACCACTGATATCCCGGTACGCTTCGGAGGTGAGGAATTCCTGACATTTATTGCTTCTTCCAGGCCCGGTTGCGGTAAAGGATTTGCCGAGCGTGTTCGCGAAAAAGTGGGAATGTTGTGTTTCAATGCCAACGATCAAAATTTTTCTGTCACTATCAGTGCCGGTATCGCCGCCCATGCTCAAAATGAACCGTTGCAGGAACTGATTCATCGCGTTGATATTGCTTTATATGCTGCCAAGGAAAGTGGAAGAAACCGTGTGTGTATTGCCCCGGATGTCTAGGTTGTTCATAAATCCTCATGTCCAGCTTCGTTTGTACTCAAACAGTAACAAGACAGCTATGATTTTTTTCATCAAAAAAACACCAGTCGGCTATTCTGAACAGGGATCCATATTTATCCGCCAGATGATGCTTTCCCTATACCACTGCGGCACCTAGACTCGCCTCATGCCTGTAATTTTCAGATGGATTTTTTCCGGCTGTATAAGCCGCTCATTGATCATGATGACAACATTGCTGGCAATTTATGTCATTATCGAATCATTCGACAAGGCTCGTTATCTGGGCCATGGACTGAGTACCAATCAAATGCTCGAATACATCTTGCTGAAGATGCCATTCATGATCTCGGAATTTATGCCCATTATGGTTCTGATCGGTGCCAGCATTTACCTCATCGAAATTTCACGCCATCATGAAATAGTCGCCCTTCGGGCGGCGGGGCTTGGCATCAACAAGGTACTGCTTCCCTTGCTCGCGGTAGGTTTTCTGGCCTCATTGCTGAGCTTTGCGATTGGCCAGTGGATCACCCCCGTCACCAATCAACGGCTGGATACGATTGAACAGGTAAATATCCAGCACAAACAAAACCCGAAACAGGGTATTCAGTGGCTAAAAGACGGACACAGATTTTTTCGACTGACCCCGCTAAGTGCAAATCAGTTCGCCCTGACCATGCTTGAAACCGGCAATAAGGGCAACTGGGTTCAACGAATTGACAGTGCCAGAGCCAGTTATGACCAGGGCACCTGGCATTTAAACAATGTATATATCAGCACCCCGTCCAATGATGAGGGTATGCAGGTCGAGCAACAGGACAAACTATCCATCATATCTTCTGTCGGGCCTGAAACAACAGGGTTACCGAGGCCAAGGCATATGGATTTCTTCCAACTCTATCATTATATCTATGATCTCGAACGTGCAGGTTTAAGCGCCAGTTCCTATAGTTATGCCCTGCACCGAAAATTTTCCGCCCCGTTCGCCTGTCTGCTGATGGTGATTCTCGCCGCCGCTTTATGCCTTGGCAGTGGTGACCGCAACAGTCGGGCATCATGGAGCCTGGTACTCACCATTTCACTGGGCCTGGCATTTTATATCGTAGGTAATGCCGGCCACCTATTAGCCAGCAGCGAACATTTGCCGGCGGCTTTCGCCGCCTGGCTACCCAGCCTCGTATTCGGAGGCATCGCCATCTTTCTATTACTCAAACGCGAAGGTCACTGAACCAGAGCCTGCCGAAACATAAAATCTGCCCGAATCAGAAATACCAGTCAGCTCGAACAGCGTAGAGCGGCTCAAACACTGAGAACTCGGTGGTTCCACTGCCCTGCGGCAGCTGCGCAAAAAATCTTATATCCACATTCTCGTCTGCCGACCAGGTTATCGACGGTGTAATAAACCAGCCGGATTGTTGCAGATCAGCAATCAGCAGCAGATCAATTCGCCACAGCGGCGTCAAATCATATCCGAGCATACTGCCGAGCAAATGGTTTGAACGACCATTCAACCTATCCTGTTTAAAACGTGGCGAACCGGCTGCACCATTATAAAAATATTCCAGTGCCATATAAAGACCGTTGGGAAACCATGATGGATACCATGTATAATCGATGCCAGCTGACAGCTGCCCATAGCCCCCCTCCAGTGGATTTCTTGCCTGCATCCATTCCAGCTGCACACCAGCATCACCCATGTTGCCTGTAATATCGACACCGAACATATTTTCGTTATTGATACGCCCGGCCATCAGCGCCAGATCAAATTCGCCGAATGTATCCTGCCACCTGAACGCCAATTTGCGCGATGTGCGGGAAGATGGCCGAGCAGGAGCAGCGACGGCAATCAAACTGCCATTGCCCGCATAGTTCCATTCAATTCGGCCTGCATCCACACCCAGCTTTTCATTCGGCTCCAGTGCAGTTGGCTGCACCGGGTTAAAACGATCCGTCGGGTTCCAGATACGCCCTGATCCCCATGCAATACGCTGTCGACCCAGTTTGACCCGCACCTGCCCGGCTGCATATTCGACCCAGCCCCGATATAAATCATGTCGCCAGTTAAAATGCGTGCGCCGGCTTATCGTTGCACTGGTATCCAGCCAGGTCGGATCGGGTTGGCGCAGTACTGCAGCCAATACAGGATCGGCCACCAAACCTCCCCATAACAGCTCATGATCATAAGCCAAGTGAAATCGAACATGCCCGTAATCTCCATCCGCTTCCAGTCGCAAACGATTCAAATCGGTTGTTCTATCCTGTTTCAGACTATCGCGTGTTTCAAACAGCAGGTTTGTATATTGGCCTGAGAGCTCCAGGGCGAAGCCCGGTTCAGCCAGCAGCGCTGAAAAAAGCCATGCAATAAACAGTCTGGCGATGATTTTTTTCCTATTCATATTCAATTGTGCTTCAAACGGTTTTGGATGACTCTATTCGCCCATCCTGCATGGTGATCAGAGTTCGCGCCGAGGCAATCACGGCCGGATCATGGGAGGCGATAACAAATGTCGTGCCCCGCTCTTCATTGAGTTGTCGCATCAAACCCATCAGCGATTCACCCGTATGTGAATCAAGATTGGCCGTGGGTTCATCAGCCAGCACCAGGTCGGGTTCAGTTGCCAGCGCCCGCGCTACAGCCACTCGCTGCTGTTGACCGCCGGACATCTGATCGGGCCGGCGGTTTTCAAATCCTTGCAGGCCCACTTTGGCCAACCACTGATCGGCCAGCCGGAAACGCTGTTTTTTGTCCATACCTTGCAATTGCAACACATAAGCAACATTTTCACGCGCACTCAACACCCGAATAAGGTTATAAGCCTGAAACACAAAACCGAGGTGGCATAAACGAAAGTTGGCTCGGCCAGCCGACGACATGGCCAGCAAATCCTGGCCGGCAATCACAAGTGAGCCTGAATCCGGCCGATCCAGTCCACCCAGCATATTCAGCAGCGTTGTCTTGCCCGAGCCGGAACGTCCGGCCAGCACCACATACGCCCCCCGGTTGATCAATAAATCGATACCATCCAGCGCCGCCACCCTCAACTCGCCACTTTCGTAATACCGGGTCAGTCCACTCGCTGATATTAATACTTCAGGCATGCGTTTCTCCCATATAAGCTTAACGAGCAGTAACCATAAAGGCACGAAAGTGCAAAGAAAAACGAGAAAAACTGGCCAACAGGAAACAGAGATATCGCCTTTGACTTTCTTTGTGCCTTTGTGCCTCTGTGGTAAACCGTCTTTGACTCTTTCACGTTATAATTCCCGCAAAGCACTGGCCGGTTCCAGTTTGGAGGCTTTCCAGGCCGGGATCAGGCCTGCGATGATCGCGCCAAACAGCGAAGCTCCCAGAATACGCAGAATGCTGTCGGCCTGCAGAAGCGGATGGATAACCGGATCCATGTACATAAACGAAAAGGCAATGGCGAACTGCGACAGGTCAATGCCATATTCACCATACCAGAGCGACAGGCCGCCACCGATAGTAAAACCGCTCAACCCGCCAATGAACACCAGAATCACCGTTTCCCATACGACCATAGCAAACACCTGAGCCGGGGCTACTCCCAGCGCGCTCATCAGACCAAACTCGCGCACGCGCTCATGCATACTCATCAACATCGTATTGAGTACTTCGGCCAGCACCACGATAATTACAATCAGGAGCACAATCCAGGTATAAGCATCGGCAAAATCTGCCCATTGCTGCGCCATCGGATCGATATCGAACCAGCGCAACACTTCCATCCCCTGGCCTGACAGTGCATTTTTCAGATTTTCTGCCAATGGCGTGACTCGCTCGAAACTGTCTGCACGGATCACTATATCGGTTACAGCCTGGCCAATCCCTAACCATTGTTGCGCTGTAGTCAACGGCACAATCACGCTCATATCGTCCACATCCATCACCCCGGAATGGATCAACCCGCGCACCCGAAACACTTCAGAAGCAATATCGCCACCCGGCACTGCTGCCATCAATACCAGTTTATCGCCGATGCCAATACCGAGTCGGTCTGCCAATCCATCACCCAATACAGCTGCCCGTTTATCTCCTGCAGGCAGCCAGGCACCCGCCGAGATAAATGTGGCAAGCCGACTCAAGCGTTGCTCGGCTTCCGGCTCTACACCATAAATAAACGCACCCGCATTTGCGCCAGCACTGGAAGCCAGCCCGGATACACGCACGCGTCGGGCCATAGTCTGTATGCCCGATATATTGCCAATAGCCTTCATCATCGCCTGCGGATCAACAATCCGTTGCGCCAGTTTGCGACTGTCTTCAAAACCATCGGCATGAATCTGAATATGTCCGGTCATGGTCAGCGCGAAGTTTGTCTTGATCTGCTGCATCCAGCCGTCATCCATAGCCGAAAGGAATGTCAGTGCCGCAATGCCAATACCAAGGGCAACCGCCGTCAGCGTTGTACGCAACGGGTGCAACCACAGATTCCGCCACCCCAGCTTCAAATAAATCGACAGGTTATCCACCAGTCAAAACCTTTTGACCACAGAGTACGCAAGGGACGCTGAGGAAAAGCAGATATTATGCGATGAACCTTCCATACGTTGATGATGTTTTATAACATAGAAATACATCATGATTTTAACCCAAATAGATTTTCCTCTGCGTACTCTGTATCCTCTGCGGTGCATGCATTTTAGTTTTTTCTGATCAAACATGATGAATCGCCTCGACTGGCTCCAGACGTGCGGCACGAATAGCCGGCCAAATTGAGGCTGCGATAGCTGCTGCCAGCACCGCCAGGATCGTATCCAGCAAATGACTGTTATCAATCTCGGTATGGATCACCGGATTGAGATAGAAGCGGGCGACTGAATCCATTTGGCTGGAAAGGTCGATCCCAACACCATGAAAATAATACACCAGAGCCAGCCCTGCCACGGTGCCAGCCACAATACCAGCCAGTCCCAGCAGCAACGACTCGATCACCACCATGGCCGCCAAACGTAAGCGGCCACAGCCCAATGCCATCATCACACCGAATTCATGCATACGTTCCAGCATACTCATTAGCGCAGTGTTCATGATGCCTGCGGCCACAATCACCAGCACGATGGTAAGGAATATATAGTAAAACGCATTCTCCAGTTCCACCCACTGTTTCATCATCGGGTACATATCGTACCAGCGCAATACCTCATATGACTTGCCTAGTTTTGCTCTCAATGACGCAGTTACCAGCTCCAGCCTTTCAGGTGGCAGTTGCACAACAATTTCCTAATGCCGCCCGCCCATAGCTGTCATCTGCTGTAGAAAGCCAAGCGGGATAATCGCCAAACCACGGTCGATACCCATCTCACCACTGGTGATCATACCAACCAGTGTCAGCTTTTCCGCTGCCAGCGAGCCATATCGGTCTTCGGTTAAAAAAACGACGTCATCGCCAATGTCAACCCCGAGATTTCGGGCAGTCGTCTTCCCCAACACGCATGCAGCTTCATCATTATCCCGAATAAAACGGCCATGATCAACTTTGGCAGCAATGCGCGTTGCATTCTTCTCCATGTCAGGATTCATACCGAGCAGAACAAGACCTTCGGAGCTTTCATCACCCGCTGCCAGCGCGAAAGTGCGTAGTCGGTAGCTGAAATTCTTTACCCCGTTCGCTTTCAACAGTTGAATCACCCGCCCCGAATCCGGTACTGTTTTCACCATCTGTGGATGATGGAAAAAACCATTCGAGTGAACCTGGATACTGCCGACAATCACCTGTTGCAGATTACGCATCATGGCATTGTGCACACCATCATTAAAACCCCAGAGGAAGATAAGTGAAGCCAGACCCATCGCGACCGCAGACACAGTAATCAGGCTGCGGCGAGCATTACGCACAACATTGCGCCAGGCCAGTGACAGCATCAGTGCCCGCTTTGGCGCAAGTTAGCCCGGGTGAATATCTGTGCCTTGATCGGCACATTAAAACTGATATTTTCCAGTATCATCACCGTGCGTTTTTCGGGTTTGTCCATGGGGTGCATGATCCAACGAGAAGGGATATCACGCCCACCCATGTGCCTGACCTTATCGAAAGCCAGCTGACGGATATGTTTGCCATGTTCATCATAATAATCTTCGGAAAGCGGTATGGCATCGTGTGTAATACGACGAACGATCTTGCCCCATACCACGGGAGCATTCGGCTTTGGTACTGATTCAACTACATAAACGCCATCCACATCAGACAACAGCTTGTGGCTATAGTCCGCCACTACCGACTCCATCTTGACCAGATCATCATTGGTAAAATCCGACCCCATCCAATTGGAAAGCATCATCGAAGGCGGGATACGGATATCGCGCTCCAGCTTGGGCAGATACATCCATAGATTATCGCCATCCTTGAGCCAGGTGGTGTTTTTATCTTTCCGGGGAGCAAGAATACGAATAAAAAAACGCTTTTTTGTACGATCATCCCAGGCATCCAGGCGCACGTCGCGTTGCCAGTCTGCAGTCTCAATACGCATGCTATATCTGGCAATACTTGTATCAGAACGGAGCCTGTCCTGCACTTGCCTGATCAGATCACGAGCGACCACATCACTTCGACCACTATCCGGCGCATCATTCTGAGAATGTCCTGTCAGCGGCAGTCCTGCCAAAATGAATATCAGTGTCGAAAACATGAAAAGTCTCATGTCTCGATTGTATCCCCATCCGGAAGTCTCGTGAAGACTGACTGAAATAGACTGGCTGAGATAGACAGACTGACTCGCTATTCGGAAAAATTGATGAACGGTGCCAGACTCACATAGAGAATAAACAGGGTCATCAGAAAAAAGAGCAGAAACTGCAAGGGCTTTTGCCTTATTTTATCGGTAACCTTCGGGTGACGGCCTTCGTCTTTTAACAATCGATATTCAATTTTAGCTCGCCTGGTTCTTTCCTGCTGATAAATATCAATTAAGGCACCGGCCTCTTCCAGCCTGCTGTTATCATGAATCCAGATAGCAGGCACCGAGATTCCCCACCCTCCGGCTTCGGTCTCATAATATTCGATACCATGTTCCTGCAACAATTGCCGGATGTCTTCGGCCTCATCATCAGGCACATTCCTCAACTTAAATAGTTTCGCAGCCATATTCCTACCTGTTGTTTTCCAGAATTTTCTTCCATCGTCGCCAATTCTGAAGTCTGGGAATCTGTTTTATTCCTGCCAGTACTGACCAAGATTAGCATACCGAGTTGACAATATTTGTCATATAGTGCCACTCGCTGTTGAAGTACAAGCATCTCAATTGGCATCAACCTTGCTTATTATAATGGTGCCATTGATGGCATAATATATTTTAGGAGAATCAAATATGACAAACATCTCAAACAAAGAAAAGGGTTTCACACTGATCGAATTGATGATTGTGGTTGCCATTATCGGTATTCTGGCTGCCATCGCGATCCCGCAGTTCTCGAACTACCGTACCAAGGCTTTCAATTCAGCGGCTGTATCTGATCTGCACACTGCCCGTCTGGCTGAAGAAGCTGTATTTGCTGATTATCAGGCATATGGGTCATCGGTTAAGACAACTAACACTGCTGGCGCTGCTGGCGCAGGTAAAACACTTACTGCCAACGGCTTTGTAGCCACCTCAACCAAGGGGCAGGAAGCACCTGTAACGCTTAGTAACAATGTTAGCCTGGCAGCCGATACGGATGGCACAGAATCCTATGCCACCATTACCGCTCAGCATGCCAATGGTGACAAGCTTTATGCTGCAGAAACAGATCAGTCCGGCACGTATCAGAAGAGTGTTACTTCAGGCACTGCATTTAAGGCAATCGGTAAAGCAACCGTTAAGCTTGATGCAACAGGCTACACTGCAATGTAATACCGTGTGATTTTTTACATGGCAATCAGGAGGGAATGCTTTTTAGCATTCCCTCCTTTCTTCAGAGAATAAAAAGCGGGCCAGCCTTATATGATCCAGTTTATCAACGTCCATAAAACCTACCCGAGACAAATTAACCGTTCCCCGGCTCAGCATGCACTGAAGGGCATTTCAATCTCACTCAAACAAGGGCGAACGCTTGGCCTGATTGGCCAAAACGGAGCCGGGAAAAGTACCAGCATCCGCCTGATTATGGGTTATATGCGACCGGATCAGGGCAAGGTCATTGTGCTTGGGGACGAAAACCCTTCTCCTGCTACACGCCGGCACATCGGTTATCTCCCGGAAACTTCCTCTTTTCCCCCTAACCTGACATGCATTGAATTGCTTCGATTTGCCGGACGCTGCTGTGACATACCAAATAACATCATCGCTGAACGCTCAGATGAACTGTTGAACCAACTGGGCATCCGGGATGACCGCAATCGCAGATTGAGCGAATATTCAAAAGGTATGCAACAGCGAGCCAGTTTTGCCGCAGCACTCATCCATGATCCTGATCTGCTTATCCTGGATGAACCCATGTCCGGTCTGGACCCTATTGGTCGTGCAGAGGTAATTGAGTTGATTCATGACCTGCGTAATCAGGGGAAAAGTATATTATTCTGCTCACATTTACTCGATGATGTTGCACACATTACCGATGATGTCGCTATCCTGCATCAGGGGCATGTGCTTTATAATGGCTCGATCGCCAGCCTATGTTCACAACAATCTGCCGGTAGTGAAATGACCGGGATCACCCTGCAGGATGCCTTTGTCAGCGTAGTCCAAGGATACCGGCCATGAATCGTATCATGGCGCTGGCCAATATTACCTTTCTCAACGGGCTAAGGCGCAACGCAGTCTGGGGTCTGTGTTTGTTTGCGCTGGTGTTCGAAATATGCGGCGTTTTCTTTATCGATTTTTTCGGCCACGATCTGGGCCGCGTCATCAGCGATTTCCAGTTTTCTATCATGTGGACTGCCGGTATGCTTTTTATCCTTTTTTACGCAGTGCAAGCCATTGCATGGGACGACGACCACAGGATCATCGATAGCATTCTTGCCCGGCCTATTTCCCGAACTGAATATGTACTGGGAACCATGGCCGGTTTATCATTGCTTCTGCTCTGTTTCGAGTTACTTCTAGCCGCTTTGGCCATGGCTGAAATCATCTGGATCAAGCCAATCATCGGTTCAAGCTATTTTCCGGTATTTTCCATCACACACTTCATAATCACCTGGCTTGCCTTGCAACTGATTTTGTTGACCCATCTGGGCATTATTATGCTTGTATCCGCTGCCATTCGGGGCGCTTTTCCTGTCATGCTGATAACACTTGCCTATTCGCTCATCTGTTCAGGGTTGCCTGTGGTCAGAGAATCAATCGGTCAGCAATCAGAAGTTTCAGCACAAGGGCTGGATAAAATATTACAGGGCATGAATATGATTTTCCCTGACTTCAGTCAGCTGGATTTTAAAGACAGTGTGTTAAGCAATCAAAGCATGGAAACCATGATCGGCACGCCAGTATGGATGCCGTTTAGCTTGGTGATCGCCTATTTGGCAATCGTTTTAGTGCTGTCGTGTTTTATCTATCAGCGCAGGGATATTTTATGAGCGGACAGCCATTTCCGATAAAATCGCCGGTTATTCTGGTGCTACTGGTTATCGGTTATAGTTTTCTTTTTATAACGCAAGACCGGCATACTTCAGTGACTCCACCAAATTTATCGCCTGCACTTCCGGTTCGCTTGCTGGATGTGCTGGGGCACAGTTATATGAATCAGCTGATTACTGAATCCCTGTTCATCAAAACAGCTGTATATTATGGCGGTCTGAACCAGCAGCCGAATGAAAATAATCTGGAGATTATGCGGCAACATTTCATCACCATGAGCCAATTGCACCCCAAATTGCTGGATACTTATTACCGTAGTGAGTCGGTACTCGCACACAGAGGAACTACATTCGTTCAGGCAGCCAACACAATACTGGAAAACGGCAGAAGCGCCTTACCCAATCAGGTTGTTTTACCCTTTTTTGAAGGTTTCAACTATTTTCATTATCTCAACACCCCGGTCAAA
>JAUZQI010000171.1 GCA_030951095.1 Mariprofundus sp.
GACGCGAAAACCTGATTGAGTTTGCCGAAAATGCCCGTCTGTCCTACCGGCTGGTCGCCCTGGATGATCAGGTGGACGTAAGTGTGGAACTCGACGACCTGGCTGTTCAACAGCCGGATCGGGAGACGCTGGCGGAGCTCTTTACCCGACTGGAATTCCGGCGTTTAATAGCTGAATTCAGCGACGATAGCACAGTGGTCGACACCCCGACTGAAACTAAAAATATCGTCCATGATCAGGAAGAAGACCACGCACAGCAGGATACCCCGGTACCACCAAGCCTGCCACGTACAGGCAAGCTGGTTGGTGATGAAGCATCATTACAATCACTGCTCGAAAATCTCAACCAAGCTGACCTGATCGCGCTGGATACAGAAACAATGTCACTGAAAACACATGATGCCGCCATTGTCGGTCTGTCCTTTTCTGTTCAACCCGGTGAAGGCTGGTATGTACCTGTTGGTCATCGCGCCGCTGATCTGCTAACGCCACCCCCCCAACAACTACCCTTGCGGCAGGTTTTGGATGCATTGCAACCGATTCTGGAAGATAAAAACAAAGCCAAATGCGGCCACAATCTAAAATATGATGCCCAAGTTCTGCGCCGCGCTGGCATCGAACTGCACGGTATTACTGCCGATTCCATGTTACTGGCCTATTGTATCTATCCGGCCAAATACCCTCCCAAAATGGATAGCGTCGCCGAGGATTATCTGTCCTATCACTGTATCGCTTATGAAGAGGTCGCTGGCAAGGGTGCCAAACAGATATGCTTTGATCAGGTACCCATTGAAACGGCCCTGCCCTATGCCGCTGAAGATGCTGAAGTTGCACTCAGGCTGACGCATGTTCTACGCGCCAAACTGGAGGCGGAACACCGACTTGAACGCCATGATGAGATTGAGCTGCCACTGGCATCTGTGCTGGCCGATATGGAGTGGACAGGTGCCCATATCGATGCCACCAAACTGAAAGAACTCTCTACCCGTTTCGGTGAACGCATCATGGAACTGGAAACAAATATTCATACCGCAGCAGGTGAAACATTCAATATCCAGTCACCCAAACAGCTGGGCGAGCTGCTGTTTGAAAGGCTCGGTATTCCGGGTGGAAAAAAAACCAAATCGGGGCAGTGGGCAACAGGCCAGGACGTGCTGGAGGCTCTGGCCGGGGAACATGAGGTTCCGCGTCTGATTCTCGAAGTACGGCAACTGGCTAAACTTAAATCCACCTATACCGATGCACTGCCAAAATTGATTCATCCAGCGACGGGCCGCGTACACACGTCGTTTAATCAAGCCATCACCACCACGGGCCGCCTCTCATCCTCTGACCCGAATTTACAGAATATCCCAATTCGAAGCAGAGAAGGCCGCGAAATCCGTAAAGCCTTCACTGCCGAACCTGGTCATATACTCATTGCAGCCGATTATTCCCAGATCGAGTTGCGCCTGATGGCACATTTCTCCGGCGATGCCGTGCTTATGCAGGCATTTGCCGATGGCACTGATATTCATGCTGCCACTGCCGCTGCTGTCAACGGGATCGGCCTGGCAGATGTTACCGGGGAGATGCGCCGGCGCGCCAAAATCATAAATTTCGGCATTCTCTACGGTATGAGTGCATTCGGACTGGCTAAACAGCTCGGTGTAAGTCGCGGCGAAGCCAAAGATTTTATTGAAGCCTATTTCTCACGTTATCCATCCGTGCGCGGATTCATGGATGCCACACTGGAACAGGCACGGGAAGACAAGTTTGTTGAAACACTGCTCGGCCACCGTGTTTATGTGCCTGAAATTAATAGCAGCAACGGTATGCGCCGTGCCTATGCCGAACGTACGGCTATCAATGCACCACTGCAGGGCTCTGCTTCGGACATCATCAAAATCGCCATGATCCGCCTGCACCGGCGTCTTCAAACAGAGGCTCCCGAGGCGCACATCATTCTACAGGTTCATGATGAGTTAATCGTGGAAGTTCCAGCGATGCAGATGCAAAAAGTGTCATCAATCATGCAGGAAACAATGGAAGGTGCTGCAGAGCTGAACGTGCCGCTGATTGTTGATATCGGCACTGGAAACAGCTGGTTCGAGGCTCATCAACTGTAGAGGGCTGTCTCACAACATCCGCGCTTCACTTCAAAACCTGTCGTATAAATACCGTAGCTTAATGATGGCCATTTTCCTGTTCCAGTTCCCTGGCAAAGATATCCTTATTTTTGCCAATGATGACAATCAGGAACAATGAATAAATAAACGTGGATAGCATAATCACACCGATTACAATCGCCTTGAACATTTCAAGATGTTCAAATGAGGCAGGGATCATCATCAGCATCACCACAGACAGGCCACCCTTGATGCCGGCAAAGGTCAACACGCCCCACCAGCGGAAATTGACATTGGCCATCTTATCGGTTCGGTTGGTCATGATGGCGAATTTTGCCATCATGGCAGCACGAATCACCGTGGTAGCCAGAAACATCATCACAATTTCTGTTTTGTATTGCCACAGCAAATCAACGTTAATGATTTCTGCCATGGCCACAAACAACATGGTGTTGGCCACGATAGCCAGCAACTGGATATCCTCTTTGGTACGCAGGTGCCGGTCGCGTTCTTCTACCGTCACCCTGATTTTATCAATCGCCTGTTGAATCAACGCGCGCGAACGCTGTTCCGATAACGATTCGCGCTGTAAATCATCGGTCTCTTTTTCAATGCGCCTTTCATCATGCATCACAGCCTTGCTCATCACATGATGTACCGTCACTGTCGCGACAATACAGGACAGAATACCGGATAAATGAGTGTGCGAATGACCGCCCAGCATATTCATCAGGGCATAGAAATGTTCCGCCATCTCAAATGCACCATAGCCGGTCAAAATCAGCACCAGCAATTCGGCAATCCGGTTTTCGGTAGTTTTCATCGCGATCAGGCCGACATATCCGGCCACAACACCCAACAGTGCCGAACCCAGCACCACGATTGCACTGATTTCGCTGACATAGCCAACGCTGATTTCACCACCGTCCAGGGCATACAGGCCGATAAATACAAACACAATTAACGCTGTGGCATCATTGAACAGACTTTCACCTTCACACAGAATTTTCAAACGGTGGGGCAGTTCGAATTTGGAAAAAATACTGACGACGGAAACCGGATCGGTCGCCAAGACCATGGAAAACAACATAATAATGGCAGCTGCCGAGAGATGATACTGGCCGAATAACACATTACCGATCAGCAATGCAACCACGACAGACAAGGCCACGGCAACAACTGCCAAATAAAACAGGCTCAGACCGTGTTCTTTTAAATCTTCGACTTTCAATTCCAGTGAGTCGGAAATTAACAGTATCGGCAGCAGTAAAACCACCAGAGCCGCAAAATGTTCGGCATCGCCGGTGAGCATAAAGAGATCACCAAACACTGCGTGAAAGCCGAACGATAATGCAATCAGGCCAACCGGGGATGGAATCTTCAGTTTGTCTTCCAGTTGCAACGCAAGATACAAAATCGCGGCAATTGATAGAATAGCAATAATCATATGTCAGCCTTCCTTTTTCACTCGTTCAGGATTAAAACAACGGCATAAAAAAACACTCGCTCATTCGGCTTATATCGTGAGCAGCACAAAGCATAGGAATGCAGCATAGAGCAACATATTCATACTGAGGAATACAGGGTTTAATCGTCCGGTTTTATGCAAACACCAGAGCAAACCACTGCCAAGCAATGCCAGCATGACTGCAACAACCGCATGCACATCATGGAATACCCATGGCATCAATAACATGCCGGCGGCAGGAATGACCGTGCCCTGAAATACCATCGCGCCGGTGATATTGCCGAATGCCAGTGTATCTCTACCCCGCCTGATCCAGAGAATGGAGTTAACCTTCTCCGGCAACTCGGTCGCAATCGGCACAATCAACAATGAAACCACCAGCGCAGAAACCCCGAACAGGCTGCTTGCCTGTTCAACGCCGTGCACAAACACCTTTGCACCGATCACCAGCAACGACAGGCCGACCAGCAACTGCAACACAGCGACAGGTGTAGAATCACCCAGTAGTCGTGAAATATATAATCCGTTATCCGCTTCAGTCCCATGCCCGTCTTCCACCAGCGCTTTGCTGGCCTTGATGGTGCGCAGCAAATAAATGAAATAGATCAAAAACAACGAAAAGGCCACGAACATTCTCGCAGACTCCCAGCCTTGAGGTAACAGTGCTGCCACTATTACCAGGGAAAAAGCGAACAAAAATGTACAAATATCCCGTTTCAGGCCGGATGGTTCCGGGTTAAACGAGACAAGCCACCCCCTTTTCCTGCCGGCAAACCATGCCATCAACCCCAGGCTAAGCGTGCCCAGCATAAACGGAGCACCGAGAATCGCCCCCATACCCACCTCCCGGTTCACCGACTCGACCGCACCACCGGCCAGGATCGCCACAATGGGTATAATAGTTTCCGGCATCGCTGTACCTACAGCGGCAAAAATGGAGCCGGTCACTCCTTCAGATACCCCCATCCGTTCCCCGAGGTGCTCCAGTGCATTGGTAAAAATCCCTGCCGCCAGAAATACAATCACCAGAGCGATCAGCAGAAGATAAAGTGGTTCAATCATACAAGGGCCTGTTCACAACATGTTTTGACATTCGGAAAGCATCAACATGAATAGTACTACTCAACACATAAAAGGCCATGATCAGACCCTGACCCGGATAATCCACAAACAAGCCGGGCTAGCACAAAACACTGCTTCCTGTTCCAATACGGCTATGCGAAAATCAGGATTCGCCATATCAAAAAAATGGCGTCAGCATTTAACCATTGATCTGCCGCAAGCCCGGCCCGGGTGCATTTGGGTGCATGCCTGCTCGGTAGGTGAAGTCGGTTCGGTCACCCCGTTGATCCGCGCCCTGCTTGAACAGGGGTACTCTGTTCACCTGAGTGTGGTCACTGCTACGGGTTTTGCCCATGCTTACCAGTTGTTAGGCAACAGCATTTCACTGTCTTTTCTGCCATGGGATTTTCCAACGGCCATGATGCGACTGGTTCGCTCACTAAAACCTTCGCTGCTGCTGCTGGCTGAAACGGAATTCTGGCCCGGTATGTTATCCGCTTGCAAAAAACATGATATTCCGATTGTCGGCATCAACACTCGCATTTCCGACCACTCGTTTCCGCGTTATCAGGCTTCGCGCTGGTTATGGAAACGCTGGCTTGCACCGGTTTCCCTGTTTTTACCCCAGAGCCAGACTGACGCTGAACGTTTAATCGCAATGGGCGTAGCCTCTGACAAAATCGAAGTTGCAGGTAACCTTAAATATGCCATCAAAGCTCCTGCAGTGAACTCAAAGAACCTTCGAGATAAACTGGATATCAGTGGCAGTCGTCCTATTCTGCTGGTCGCCAGTACACATGAAGGTGAAGACAGCCGCTTGCTCGATATGTGGCCGGTATGGCATGCCGTCTGCCCGGAATTGCTCACCATTATTGTACCCCGCCACCCTGAACGTTTTGACCAGGTTGCCAATTTGATACTTGAACGCGGATACAGCTTATCTCGCTGGTCTGAACTGAATGATCATGATACCCGCCGACACAATACTGATTTCGTGCTGTTGGATAGCATGGGTTTACTGACCGGTTTATATACTGTCGCTGATATTGTCATCGTTGCCGGCAGCCTTGAAAATGTTGGTGGCCATAATCCGCTGGAAGCAGCAATTTGCGGGCGTGGTGTTGTCACCGGCCCTTATGTGCAAAACTTTCGCGATATCATGACTGAGATGCAGCAAAGCGAAGCGGCAATTATCAGCCGTAATAATTCAGAACTGGAAGCGGCAATCACACGCCTGCTCAAGCACCCGGATGAACTCAGACATTTAAACGCCAGTGCCGCCCTGTTCATCCAGGACAGGGCTCAGATACTGGGCCGCATACTGACCGCTATCCAGCCATGGACGTCAGACAGCAGGAATCATCGTGCCCAACCTGCATAACCGGATAGAACAAATGTGGTGGAAGCCATGCCAGCCACCACTACTGTTGCGCTGTATCGAACCAGTCTATGCCGCCATTAGCAGAATACATTTGAACCGGCGCGCTGCACACACCACAGCTCCGCCCCTGCCCATGATATCGGTCGGCAATATCACTGCCGGTGGCAGCGGTAAAACGCCATTTGTGCTGTGGCTGGCTGATCTTTTAAATCAAACGGGTTACTCGCCGGTTATTCTCTGCAGAGGCAATGGCGGTAAAAACTCATCACCCACCGTTGTCAGCCCTGATGCAGATGTAAAACAAGTCGGCGATGAAGCAAAAATGCTGGCTGAAATGTCCGGCTGTCCAACCATTGTAGCGGCAGACCGTATCGCAGCCTGTTCGCTGATAGATAATCTCGGCGATGTGCTGATTATGGATGATGGTTTCCAATACAGACATTTGGAACGCTGCTGTGATATTGTGCTTGTTCCGGCTGAAGGGACAGGGAATGGCCACTTGATTCCGGCCGGGCCGCTACGCGAACCGGTGACTGCTCTTGATCGCGCCAGCATCATCGTGCGCACCGGTAGCAAAACAGAAAACGATCGTTGCCAGCCTTTGGGTGAAAACCCCGAATGGTACTGGGTGCGTGAACCGACCGGGCTGATTGATGCCATGGGTGGCGATACTGATCATCCGGATAGTATCTACGCTGTAACAACTATTGCTCGTCCACAACGATTTTTTGATGATCTGAAAAATTGTGGCCTGGAGCTATCAGGCACTAAATCGTATCCGGATCATCATCCATTTACCGACAAAGATGTTCTCGAACTCCTTCATCTGCACAAAAACATTGCCGTAACAGCCAAGGATGCCGTCAAACTGGTGCCGCTATGGCCAAAAAAACGACCCTTATGGTTATTACAACTGCAAGGAACAGGACAACCGGGACTACTGGATGCAATTACCAACTGCCTGCCCAACATCAGCCGGAAAAACAAAACCCCGCCACAAGTGACGGGGTCTGATTAAAAAAACAGGCGTTTATGGCTTGTTCATATGTAACTGGCTCTAGATCAATAACGAGCCAGTTCTTTTTCATTGGTCACGACTTCGTAACCCTCACGCACTGAAGCCATCCAGCGGGCAAAACGTACTGCGCCCTTGGCCTGCTGTACCTGCTTGGCGATATTGGCCTTCTGTTTGGCAAACTCTTCATCGGAGGACTCAACCGCTTTTTCGATGCGTACAGCGGCATAGCCCTGTGGCACATTCATCGACTGATTCAGCCATGCTCCGGAAGCAGTCATAAATACCTTGTTCAATACGTCTTTGGTAAGCCATGTCGCCTGATCACCTACACCGTTACTGCGCACCGGCTTGGAAATATATTTAGCCTGCCCATACTGCTGAGCCAGCTCATCCAGACTTTTATCCTTGCTGGCACGAATTGTGTCGGCCAGTTCACGCGCCTTGTTGTTAGCGGCATCGAGTCTGGCATCAGCCAGTACTTTTCTGGCCACTTTCTCATACGGCAATACATCCGGCTCCTGACGATCAGTAACCTCAAAGGCAATAAAACGACCATCTCCGGTCTCGGCAATTTCAACCGCCTGACCGGGAAGTGTGGCAAACGCCTTGCTGCGAATTTCCACATCAGACAACAACGGTGTCACCTCCGCATCATCCATATTGACCAGATCCGAAGTGAATACTTTCAAATCAAGTGATTCGGCAGCAGATTTTAGTGAATCCTCCATACCCAGAGCATTATCCAGATCCTGTGACAGCCTGTATGCTTCATCATTGGCACGCGCCTGAATCAGCTCATCCCTGAGTTTCCCTTTTACATCTGCATAAGGTGTTTGGCGGGCCGGACGAACATCTGTAAGATAAATCAGGTGGAACCCAAACTGAGTTTCAACGACATCGCTTACATCACCCTTATCCATTGAAAATACTACCTGATCGAATTCAGGCACCATCATTCCGGCTTTAAACCAGCCGAGGTCACCACCTTTGCCTGCGTTTGAAATATCATCCGACACTTCTTTCGCCAACTTGGCAAAGTCCTCTCCGGCCTTGATGCGAGCCTGTACTGATTCAATCTTCTTGCGTGCAGCAGCATAAACATCTTCGGAAGAGCCTTTTGCCACTTTCATCAGAATATGACTAGCCTTGCGTTGCTCCGGCTCGGCAAATTCGCTTTTGCGACTGTCATAGGCAGCACGAATTTCCGATTCGTCCACACTCATTTCCTGTGCCAGGTCACGCGGATTGATCTCTACCGCATTCACTTTGATCCGCAGCAGTGACTGATAATTGTTTTTGTGAGTTTCATACCAGGCTTTGGCCTGTTCATCACTGATTTTGACGTGATCCATCTGTGTAACTGGGTCAACAATAATGGCCGCCAGTACACGCTGTTCGTAATCATGATTAAATCGATCACGGATTTCTGAATCACTGATCTGCACTGAACCAACAATCGCCTTCTGCAATGCATCTACCACAATATTCAAACGCAGGTCATTTTCATAATCCTGTGCCGAACCAAAGCCCATGTTCCTGGTCAAAATCTGGTATCGTTTGGGATCAAATGCGCCAGCAGACTGGAATGAAGGATTATTCCGAACGGTAGATAACAAAACGGATTCCGGCGCTGCCAGACCCAGTTCATGGGCCACATTCAGCATAACTCTGCGATTGATAATCGTCTGCAGAGTATTGCCTTTTACATTCATCGAATTGACCAGTTCCTTGGAATAATTTTTGCCAAGCATGGATCGGTAGGCTCCCAATTGACGCTCATAAGCCTGATAAAATTCGGTGCTGCCAACAGGCTTGCCGTTAATCGTGGCAACAGGTTCAGCGCCCCCGCCAAAGAAATAATCTCCAACACCCCACAATACAAACGATAGTGCGATGCCGGTAAGCATCACTTTGGCCAGCCAAGATTGCGCCTGATTACGCATGGATTCGAGCATGATAAACCCCAGATTCAAGAATCAGCAGAAATAAATATCAATTCGTTATTAAATCCCGCCGTTTTTAAGAATCCGGCACGCTACTGAAGCAAGCTTCCCGGGGCAATGGATATTGCTCCGGGAAACGCGATAATCATACAAACCGCGCATAAAAAAAGGCGGCTCCTTTCGAAACCGCCTTTTTGAGCTATCGAACCGCATCAGTAGATACGACCCATAAAATCCCGCCGGGGACTACATCATGCCGCCCATACCGCCCATGCCGCCCATATCAGGCGCAGGTGCTGCTTCCGGCTTCGGAATATCAGCAATCATGGCTTCGGTGGTGATCAGCAGACCGGCAATCGATGCCGCATACTGCAATGCATAGCGCGTTACCTTGGTTGGATCAATAACGCCCATTTTAACCAGGTCGCCATACTCTTCTGTCTGCGCATTGAAGCCGTAATGCCCTTCATTATTGGACACTTCATTAACCACGACTGATGCTTCACCGCCACCGTTGGAAACGATCTGACGCAGAGGCTCTTCAACTGCACGTCTGACAATATTCACACCGGTATCTTCATCGTGATTTACACCGCTCACGCCTTCCAGCGCAGTACGCGCACGAATCAGAGCAACGCCACCACCGGCAACAATTCCCTCTTCAACTGCAGCACGGGTTGCATGCAGTGCATCGTCAACGCGATCTTTCTTCTCTTTCATCGCGACTTCAGTTGCAGCACCGACCTTGATAACGGCAACACCGCCAGCCAGTTTGGCCAGACGTTCCTGCAGCTTTTCCTTATCGTAATCGGAAGTCGTATCGTCAATCTGTTTACGAATCAGCGCAACGCGGCCTTCGATGTCCGCCTTGGTGCCAACACCGTCCACAATTGTAGTAGCATCTTTGGTGATCTTAAGTGTTGCTGCCGTACCCAGATCTTCCAGGGTCACATTTTCCAGCTTCAATCCCAGTTCTTCAGAGATCACTTTACCACCGGTCAGAATGGCCATATCTTCCATCATCGCCTTGCGACGATCTCCGAATCCGGGTGCCTTCACAGCAGCCACATTGACTACGCCACGCACCTTGTTCACGACCAGTGTAGCCAACGCTTCGCCTTCGATGTCTTCAGCGATAATCAGCAAAGGCTTGCCGGTGCGGGCAACGGACTCCAGCACAGGCAACAAATCGCGCATATTGGATATCTTCTTTTCGAACAGCAGAATATACGGATTATCCAGAGTCACTTCCATGCGCTCGGTATCAGTTACAAAGTACGGTGAGAGATAGCCGCGATCAAACTGCATGCCTTCCACTACATTCAGTTCTGTTTCCAGCCCCTTGGCTTCCTCTACAGTAATTACGCCTTCTTTGCCGACTTTATCCATAGCATCAGCGATAATCTGGCCGATTTCAGCATCGCCGTTGGCAGAAATGGTGCCGACCTGCGCGATTTCTTCCTGATTTTTCACAGCATTGGACAGGTTAGCCAGTTCGGCAACCACCGCTGTCACAGCCTTATCGATACCGCGTTTCAGATCCATCGGATTCATGCCGGCAGCAACAGCTTTGATACCTTCCTTGGCAATAGACTGAGCCAAAACAGTAGCGGTAGTGGTGCCATCACCTGCGATATCCGCAGTCTTGGAAGCCACTTCCTTGACCATCTGTGCGCCCATGTTTTCGAACTTGTCTTCCAGTTCGATTTCTTTGGCAACGGAAACGCCATCTTTGGTGATGGTCGGTGCGCCCCATGATTTATCGAGTACAACATTACGGCCTTTGGGGCCGAGGGTTACTTTTACAGCATCAGCGAGTTTGTTGACGCCAGTCATCATCTGAGCACGAGCGTCTTCACCGAAATGAATGTCTTTAGCCATTCTAGTTTCTCCTATTTCAATTTCTTAAATTCTTTCGCCCGCAACGGGCGTTAAAAACAAATAATCAGATGCAAATGTTCAGACAGAGCATTTGCATCAACTGTTCAATCAGGCTTCAATCACACCAAGAATGTCGTCTTCGCGCATCATCAGGAAATCTTCGCCATCAAGCTTGATTTCTGTACCGGCATATTTGGAAAAGATCACCTTATCGCCAGCTTTCACATCCAGCGGCCGAATATCACCGTTCTCCAGAATCTTGCCTTTACCGGCTGAAATCACTTCACCTTCAATTGGTTTCTCTTTCGCTGAATCCGGAATAATAATGCCACCAGCAGACATGGTATCTTCATCCAGACGGCGAACAATCACCCGGTCGTGCAAAGGACGGACTGTAGTTGTCATCGTTGTTTCTCCTTTCGTCTATGATATGGAAACTGTTATATAGGAATCGGCTGAACCCAATTCAACCCCCTCCCCGAATAAACTTTTTTAACACGCTCCGAAAAGGAGTGCCCATAGTGGGAACCAGCCTCTCCCTGTCAACAACATGCTACCAGTTCAACAATGCTGTTCGCAAAGCTTCGTAACCTGCGTAGACTAGCATCATCGATCATCCGGAGGTTCGCATGCAACTCGCCCTCAGCACATGGCAGGAAGTTGAAGCATATCTGAAACATTCCACCGGCATTGTGATCCCGATCGGCTCGACCGAGCAGCATGGCCCCAACGGGCTGATCGGCACGGATGCCATCTGCCCAGAAAAAATTGCGTTTGGCATGGCAGAAGCAGTAAATATCCTGATTGCGCCAACCATCAGTTACGGTATGTCGCAACATCACATGGCCTTTACCGGCACAATTACCATCAAGCCATCCACACTGATCCGGGTGGTAGCCGATGTGGTTGAATCGTTACGGCAACACGGGTTTACACATTTTTATTTCATCAACGGCCATGGCGGCAATATTGCACCGGTCACATCCGCCTTTTCTGAAATCTATGCAGAACTGGATAGCTCTGAAGCAAACCCTCCGCGCTGCCGGCTGGCCAACTG